>JAEUMA010000358.1 GCA_016793565.1 Rhizobiaceae bacterium | reverse complement strand
GGAACGGCGGGGCGGAAGCACCTACCTAACCTGAAATGTCGGCCGGAACCATGCCGGAGCGAGGCTGTCGGTGACGTTGAGCTTGGCGATGTCGGCCTGGTCGACGATCTTGATCGACGGTCCCGCATGCACGACGGAAAGCGAGCCTTCGATCGCCCTTACGGCCTGATCTATGGCGATCTTCCCTTGCAGGACCGGCGAGTCCGTCGGGGCGGCCATCACCTTTCCGCGCTTGATCGCGCGGTAGGTTCCGTGGGTGAAATAGTCGGCAAGCACCCGGATTTCCCGCGACAGGCCCTTGGCGCGAAGCAGGCTTACGGCCGCGTCCGCGGTGACCGCGCTGCCGATGATGTAGTCGATGTCCGGGTGCTCCTCGAGCACCTCCTCGATCAGCAGCAATTGCGCCTCAAATCCCGTGTCGCCCCATTTCGTCGCGACCACCTCAGCCGAACTGTCCGCAAGCCGCGGCAGCAGCCCGGCCTCGATGAAAGACACCCAGCCGGCGCCCTTCGGCCCCGGAAACCATGCCACCTTCACCGGCGGCTGGCCACGCGGATGCCGTTTCATGAAATAGGTGCCGATCGCGTCGCCCATCGAGGTCCACGAGACGCCCGACTTCGCGGTAATGCCCTCGCTGTTGATATCGTTGACCGCCGCGATGACGGGGATGCGTCGGGCGATATCCCGGACGGCGGGCGTCAGGCCGTCATAGGACACGGCCCCCACGATCAGGGCGTCGGCGGAGCGTGAGCATTCCTGGATTTGTGCTACTTGCCGGCTGAGATTCGGATATCCGCCGGCCTCCACGACCGTCAGCCCAATACCCAGCCGCTTGGCGTGTTCGACCATACCGTAGTTGACCGAAAGCCAGTAGGAATCCTTGATGTGCGGATACGCCGCGCAGATGCGCCAGGGCCGGGAAGCACGGGCCAACGGCGTGTATTCGATCGGATTAGGCCGTCCGGAGTAGTCGAACGGTGGCTGCCAGCTGTCGACCGCCCATGTCTGCACGCCCTCGAGCGACGCAGCATTCGCGGCGGTCAGATGAAGCAGGGCGGTCAGCAAGATCAGAAGGATGCGCATCGCCTGCAGGTTCCCATATCCGCCGGGGCATGTATCATCAGCCTACCGACTTCTGGAAATGCGGCAATAGCGGGCGGCGCTTGGAACGTGTGGGCATTGGAACGCGGCTTTTCCTCGCCTTTCTGGCGATCACCGCCGTTTCGCTTTCGTCCGGCGTGGCCGGCTGGCTGATCTTGCGCCAGGTCTCGGAGGCGCAGTCCGACCTCAGCTCAAACGCCCTGCCCGCCGTGGCAGCGACGCGCCGAGCCGCCGACGCCGCCGCCAAACTCGTCGCCGCGGCACCGGCGCTGACGGCGGCCACCGACGAGCCCGCGCGCGCCGCCCACGAAGCGGCGCTCGCCTCCCTCGTGGAGGAAATCGACAATGCGGTCAGCGCGCTGGCGCCCGCCACGCTCGATACCGATGCCGCTCCCCGGCTGAAGCAGACCGTCGACCTGTTGGTTCATAATCTTGCGGTGCAGAACCGACTGGTGAAGGAACGGCTTCTTATCCAGCGCAATTTCGCCGGCCAGGCCGAGGAAACCATCGGTGCGGCGACGGCTATCGTCGACCTTTCCGAAACGCTCGTTTCCAACGCGTCGGCCGGCGCGTCCGCCGTCATCGCGAACCTCTACAGCCTGGTCGAAGACCCGGCTCGCAACACCGAAACCTACGCCGCGCTCGACCGCCTGATCGAGCAGGACATCTATCTGCTCGACCGCATGTGGGAGCTGCGCCTGCGCAGTTCCCAGATTGCGCTGCTGACGAACCGACTGACCCGCGCCATCAACCGCGAGGAAGTCAACGAGATCGCGCAGGGCGCGGCTGATCACCTGCGCGTCGTGCGACGGCGCGTGGCCAGCATAGACGACCCCGTCCGGCGCGCGCAGGCCTCGCAGTTTCTCCAGGTGCTGAGCGGCTCCATCAGCGCCTCGCCGCGCGGCCACAGCCTGTTCGCCGCCAAGACGCAGTTGCTGGAGATCGGCGAGGAACTGGGCAGGATCGCCGAGGACAACACCAAGCTGTCTGCCGAGGTCGCATCGGTCGCGCAGCAGATGCTGGGCAGGTCCGAAGCCTTCGCGCGGGAGACGGCGAGCCAGGCGTCGCGCGCGGTCGGCACCGGCCTTTGGGTGCTGCTGATCTCGTCGGGCATCGCAGTGGTCGTTTCGGGGCTGATCGTCTGGCTTTATGTCGAGCGGGGCATCGTCCGCCGGCTGGGCCGGCTGACCGGCGCGATGCAGAGGCTGACGGCGGGCGACCTCTCCACCGAGGTACGGGAGGAAAGCACTCCGGAACTGAGGGCGCTTTCGGACGCCGTGCGCGCGTTCCGCGACGAATCCGGCAGGCGTCGGACCCTGGAGATCGAACAAGAGCGGACGAACGAGGACCTTCGGCGTCACCGCGAGGAGTTGCAGATACTGGTGGGCGAGCGCACGCGGCAATTGGAGGATGCCAATGCCCTGCTGCACCAGGAAGTGGCGCAGCACGCGCTGGCGCGCGACCTCGCCGAAAGCTCCAGCCGGTCGAAGTCGGAATTCCTTGCCACCATGAGCCACGAAATCCGCACGCCCATGACCGGCATGCTTGGGATGCTGAGGCTGCTCAACGATTCCGACCTCCCCGAGGTCCACCGGCGGCAGCTCGCCATCGCAGCGAGTTCCGGAGAGGCACTGCTCGGCATTCTGAACAACATCCTGGATTACTCCAAGATCGAGTCGGGACGGACCGACGTCGACCTGATCGCCTTCGACCTGCGGGAGACGCTGGCCGGCGTCGTGGAACTGATGCGGCCTTGGGCGACCGAGAAGGGGCTGTTGCTTGCCTTCGACTACGATCCCACCCTGTGGAGCCGCCATGTGGCCGACGCCGCCAAGTTGCGGCAGATCTTCTTCAACCTGATCAGCAACGCCATCAAGTTCACGGAGCATGGAACGATACGCGTCTCGGTTCGCCGTGGGCGCGCGACCCGCTCGGCGCAGGAGATCGAGATCGCGGTGGCCGACAGCGGCATCGGCATCTCCGCCGGTGACCAGGATTCGATCTTCGACGCCTTCACGCAATCCGACCCGTCGATCACGCGCCGGTTCGGCGGCACCGGTCTCGGCCTCGCGATCTCGCGTCGTTACGCCGAAATCCTCGGCGGTGCGCTGACCGTCCGCTCCACCCCAGGCGAAGGCAGCACCTTCACACTGGCTCTGCCGCTGAGCAGGCCAAAGGACGGCGCGAAAGACCCGCTTCGGCCGCGCGTGACCGGGAACGGCCTGTCACCCTCGCTCGACATTCTCGTGGTGGAGGACGACGAGCCGACCAGGTTGGTGGCGGAGGCGTTTTTGCAGCGGCTCGGTCATCGGGTACGTACGGTGCCGGACGGTTACAGGGCGGTGACGGCCGTCGAGCAGGCAAGGCCCGATCTCGTTTTCATGGACATCAGCCTTCCCGGCATGGACGGCCCGGAGACCGCGAAGCGGCTGAGAGCCGTCGTGGGGGCGACCTCCCTGCCCGTTGTGGCAATGTCGGCGCATGTCTTCAAGGAAGACGTCGACCGAAGCCTGGCTTGCGGGCTGAACGGCTTCCTGGCGAAGCCGCTGACACCGGAGGCGCTGGAGGCGGCGATCGCCGATGCGTCGAGCACGGTCCGCAAGCCAGAGCGCCAGGTCGACCGCAATGCCTTCGAGGCCGACCTGAAAGCCCTCGGCCCCGACGCCATGACGCGGATTCTCGATGCCGCCACGGCGGTCGTGCCCGGCCGGCTGAGCGCGGCGCGGGAAAACCTGGAACGCCACGATCTCGACGCCATCGCATTGATCGCCCATGCGACCAGGAGTTCCGCCGCGTCGATGGGCTTCGAGGCGCTGTTCCGGAGCACGGAGAAACTGGAGATCGCGGCGCGGCGGACCGACCTCGAGGCCGTGCAAATGCTGCTCGTGGACTGCGAGGCCGATTACGCGAGCGCCATGGCGGAGGCGCGCGGCATCATGGCCGCGCATGCCTCGGTCACTCAGGAGAGCGTCGCCACGAACAGGTAGCCCTCGCCATGCGAGGTGGCGATGATGCCGGGCCGTTTCGGATTGTCCTTCAGCTTCTGGCGCAGCCTTCTCACGACGACGTCTACCGTGCGGTCGGCGAAATCCCAGTCGCGCCCGGCCATTTCGTGCAGCAGGCGGTCCCGCGACAGCACCCGTCCGGGATTGGCGGAAAGCAGGGCCAGCGCCCGGTATTCCGCGCGCGTCAGGTCGACGAAGACGCCCGTCGAATCCTGGAGGGTGCGGTTGCCGAGATCGAGCGTCCATCCCTGAAAGCGACGTGACTGCTTCGATTCTCCCTCGCTCCTGCTCTTGCGCACGCGCCGAAGCAGATTCTTCACCCGCGCAAGCAGCTCCCGCTGGTTGAACGGCTTGGTGATATAGTCGTCGGCGCCCATCTCCAGGCCGACGATGCGGTCGATCGTATCGGTCCGCCCGGTGACGAGGATGATGCCGATCTCCGATCGCTCGCGCTGCTCCCGGGTCAGGGTCAGCCCGTCTTCGCCTGGCAGGTTGATGTCAAGAATGAGCAGGTCCGCCGGGCTCGATGCGAGGATATCGTGCATGGCAGGCCCGTCCTCCGCCTCGCTGACGCGGTAGCCCTCCGCCTTCAGGTAGGCGGCGAGCTTGGTCCTGGTAACGGCATCGTCCTCGACGATGAGGATATGGGCCGGAGAAACGCGCATCCGTTTCGTTTAACAATTTTTCACAAATCGGTCCATCCGCTTCACCATTCAGCGACAAGCGCTTCACAAGCCGCCGATATGTTTAGCGACGGCTCACAAATATGCACCGGGGCACAAAGCGGAGTGAGCGGACACATACCGCGGCCCGCTAATGGGAGTTTGCAATGTTGAAATTCCAATCGTTGACGCGCGCCGTTCTGCTGGGCGCGGGCGTGTCGGCAGCGGCCATGAGTGCCGCGCGGGCCGAGGATTCCTCGGATCCGATCAAGATCGTCATGAACAACTGGTCGAGCCAGGTCGTACTCGCCAATGTCGTCGGCCAGTTGCTCGAAATGCAGGGCCGGGCCGTCGAATACGTCCCTTCCGACACCCAGCTCCAGTATACCGCTCTGGCGAATGGCGACATGGACTTCCAGATCGAGGTCTGGGAAGGCTCGCAGGCCGAAGCGTTCGACAAGGCAGTCGCGGCAGGCGCGCTCGATCTCGGCGCGCATGACGCCGTCACCCGCGAGGACTGGTGGTATCCGAGCTACCTCAACGAGGTCTGCCCCGGCCTTCCCGACTGGAAGGCGCTCGACGCCTGCGCCGAGAAGTTCGCGACCGCCGAGACTGGCACCAAAGGCCGCTTCGTCGGGCCGCCCGCCGATTGGGGCAAGCACTATTCGGAGCGTATCCAGGCGCTGGGCATGAATTTCCAGGAAGTGCCCGTCGGCCAGGCGGCGACGCTGTGGGCCGAACTGCAGGCCGCCTACGACCGCAAGGAACCGGTGGTGCTGTTCAACTGGACGCCGAACTTCATCGAGGCGAAGTTCGAGGGCCAGTTCGTCGAGTTCCCGGCATTCGATCCCGCCTGCTGGACCGATCCGAAATGGGGCCAGAACCCCGACGCCATCTATGATTGCGGCGCGCCGGCAAAAGGCTACCTGAAGAAGGCCGGCTCGAAGCAGCTCGCCGAAAAGTGGCCGAGCGCGACGGAGTTCCTGAAGAAGGTCAACCTGACCAATCCGCAGTTCGCGGCCGCAGCCGCGCTGGTTGACGTCGATGGCCTGACGCCGGAGGATGCGGCCAAGAAGTGGATCGCCGACAACGAGGCCACCTGGAAGGCCTGGATGCAATAGTCGGGCGGCGCGCAAGCAGCCGCGGCCGGGCGGGACGACCGCCCGGCTTTTGGAGCGGTTCAGGGAGGCAAGCCTGCCATATTGCGCGGATCGGTCGGTCCGCCGAAGACTTCAGGAGTCCCGATGAAGCCTACGGCAAAGATTTCATGCCGCAACCTGTGGAAGATCTTCGGCCCGGACCCCGAAGCCTTTCTGGCTCGCCACAACGGTGCTCCGCGGAGCGAGGACTTCAGGACAGCCGGCATGGTCGGCGCCGTCTGCGACGTTTCCTTCGACGTCTTTCCGGGCGAGATTCTGATCGTCATGGGCCTGTCGGGTTCCGGCAAATCGACACTTATCCGCGCGATAAGCCGGCTGAACGACCCGACCGCCGGCAACGTGCTGATCGACGGCCAGGATCTGCTCAAGGCGAGTCCGGAAGAGCTGGTGGACCTGCGCCGTCACAAGATGGGCATGGTGTTCCAGCATTTCGGCCTGCTGCCGCACCGTACCGTGCTTTCCAACGTCGCCTTCCCCCTCGAAGTCAGAGGCAGCCCGCGGGAAGAGCGGGAAAGCCGAGCGATGGAGATGCTGAAGCTGGTCGGCCTGGAAGGGCGAGAGACCCATTTTCCGCGCGAACTGTCGGGCGGTCAGCAGCAGCGCGTCGGCATTGCCCGCTCGCTCGCCGTCGGTCCCGACATCTGGTTCCTGGACGAGCCGTTTTCCGCGCTCGACCCGCTGATCCGCCGTGAGATGCAGGACGAGTTCCTGCGGCTGCAGAAGATGCTCAAGAAGACCATCGTCTTCATCACGCATGATTTCGAGGAGGCCGTGCGGCTTTCCGACCGCATCGGCATCATGAAGGAAGGCCGCCTGGTGCAGCTCGCCACGCCGGAGGAGATGATCTCCCGGCCGGCCGACGACTATGTGCGCCAGTTCACCAAGAACGCGCCGCGCGACCGCATCGTCTCGGTCGGCTCCATCGCATCGGCTGAGGTAGCGGGTTCCGCGGGCGATGCGATACCCGCCTCGCTGAAGATCGGCGAGGTGGCCGCGCGCGTACTCGCTTCCGACAGGCCCATCGCGGTCGTTGACTCCGACGGCCAGACGATAGGCTCGGTGTCCCGCGACAGGATGATCGCGGCGATGTTCCCCGAAAGCCGGCCATGACGGACGTCGTCGTCCGCGAGCCGGCGGGCCGGATGTCTCCGGTCCGGTCACTGACGCCGCCGCTGGTTGCCTTCGCGGCGCTCATTGCCATCACGGTGCTACTGGCGCAGCTTTTTCCGCCGCTGAACGATTGGCCGGACGGCTGGGTCGTGCCCATCCGCTACTGGGTGACCGAGGCTTTCGCCTGGCTGGGCGAAGTCGCCAAGCCCATCACCCGCGCCATAGCCTGGGTTCTGGCCAAGCCACTCGCCTTCGTGGAGGCTGTTCTCTACCGCGGTGTGCCGGACTGGAAGGTCCAGCCCCTGCCCTGGGTGGCGGTGGTGGCGGGCGTCGCCATCCTCGGCCACTGGATCGCCGGGCGGCGCCTTGCCTGGTTCAGCGGCATCTGCACCGCCTATCTCGCCGTCTTCGGCCTCTGGCCGGAATCCATGCAGACGCTGTCGATCGTTCTCGTGACGGTGCCGCTTGCAGCGGCGACCGGTCTTGGCCTGGGGATATGGGCGACCCGCAGCGCCCGCGCGGAGCGCATACTCAATTCCGTCTTCGACCTGATGCAGGCGACGCCGCACATGGCGTATCTGGCTCCGGTCGTCGTCCTGTTCGGCTTCGGCCAGGTGCCCGCCATGCTGGCGACGCTGGTGTTTGCGCTGCCGCCCATGGCCCGCTGCACGATCCTCGGCATCAAGACCGTACCCTCCGACATACTGGAAGCCGGTCGCATGTCCGGCTGTACGCCGCGGCAGCTTCTGTGGAAGGTCGAGATACCGGCGGCCCAGCGCACTTTGCTTCTCGGCCTGAACCAGGTGGTGATGCAGACGCTGGCCATGGTCGTCATCGCCTCGCTGGTGGGCGCGTCCGGCCTCGGCCAGAAGCTGCTGTTCTCCCTGCAGCAGCTGCAGATCGGCAAGGCCGTGGAACAGGGCATCGCGATCACGCTGATCGCCATTGTTCTCGACCGGCTGACGCATGCCGCCATGAACCGGGTGCCGCAGCGCCACCCCGCCGGCACGCCCTGGTACCGGCGGCATGCGCATCTGGTGACTTTCCTCGCCGTGGCCGCGGTCGCGATTCTGCTCTCGCGCGTCATTCCGGGCATCGGCGTGCTGCCGCGCGACATGACGCTGTCGTTCGGCGCGCCCATCAACGACGGTGTCCGCTGGATCTCAAAGAACCTCTTCGCCTACGTGAAGCCGGTCCGCGATACGCTGACGATCTGGCTGTTGCTGCCGATCCGCGACTTCTTCCTCTGGCTGCCCTGGCCGACCTTCATCGGAACGCTGGCTCTGATCGGCTGGTATCTAGGCGGCGTGAGGCTAGCCTTGGTACCGGTCGCCCTGATGGGCTTCATCATGATCGCCGGCTTCTGGACGCCGTTGATGCTTACCGTCTATCTCGTCACCTGCTGCACCATTCTGGCGGTCCTGATCGGCGTGCCGACCGGCATCTGGGCCTCCCGCCATCCGCGCGGCGCGCGTGTCGTCAACACGGTCTGCGACACGCTGCAGACCTTTCCGAGCTTCATCTACCTGATCCCGGTGATCATGCTGTTTCAGACCAGCGACCTATCCAACGTGATCGCCATGCTGGCCTACGCCACCGTGCCGGCCGTGCGTTTCACCTATCTCGGCATGACACTGGTGCCGCAAGCGACCATCGAGGCGGCGATCGCCTCCGGCACCACGCCACGCCAGCGGCTTTGGAAGGTGGAGATGCCGATCGCCTTCCCGGAGATCCTGCTGGGCATCAACCAGACCATCATGATGGCGCTGGCGATGGTGGCGATCACCGCCCTGATCGGCTCGCGCGACCTCGGCCAGGAGATCTACAAGGCACTGCCCGGCGCGGACACCGGCCGCGGACTGATCGCCGGCATCGGCATCGCCTTCATCGGCATCACCGCCGACCGGCTCATCGGCGCCTGGGCCAAGCGCCGCAAGCGCGAACTGGGGCTGGTCTGAGGTGCCGCGGCAATGCGTCCGGCGTGATTGTCGCGACCGCGCGCTCCATGTATGCATGCTTCTGCGCAGGAGGTGAGCGATGCTGCACATCTATCCGAACATCGTGTCCGGTCCGCCCAAGCCAAGCCGCGTGCTGCGGCCGGGGGCGGCTATCGCCGGCTCGGCCCGGCAACGCCACACCGTCCCGGCGAGCGGCGCCATTCTCATCGCCGTGGAAGCCGGCGACCGCGTTACTGTGGTCAATACGGAGGGCGGCCAGCCCTGCGAACTGGTAGCCTTCGGAACGGACGGCAAGGCGGATGCGGGCCTGTTCGGCGCGTCGGCCAACGCGGAACCCTCAGGCCTGAAGGCGCTGCTGGCGGACGGGGACGAAAGCCTGCGGGCCATCCGCCGCGCGGTCGAGCGGCGCGGCCTAGACCTCGGCCAGGCGGGCGCTGTGCGCCTCTTCGACGCCGCAACGCCGGCGGGAACCGAGCAGACCTTTGCCGTTCAGCGCGACGGACTGTTGCTCGCGGCCGCGCCCGGCGCTCCGATGGCCGCCGACAGCCAGGACACGACCACGCCGCTGACGCTTTATCTCGACAAGGCGCGAGCCACCGGCAAGACGCGTTTCGAACTGCCGGAGCCATTGGCCGACCCGATCCTGGAACGGCGGGTGAAATCGGCCACAGCCGAGGCCTATTTCGTCAAGGCCGGGGACTATCTGCAGATCATCGACGTCGACGGCCGCCAGTGCACAGATTTCCAGTGCTTTTCGGCGCGCAAGCTCGACAGAGGCATTCACCATCCGCTGGACGTCACCACCACGCGCACCCTTATGGGCAGTTCCTATCCCCTGCCCGGCCTGCATTCCAAATATTACGATCAGGAGATGGAGCCGCTGGTCGAGGTGGTGCAGGACACCGTAGGCCGCCACGATGCCTTCGCGCTGGCCTGCGCGGCGAAATACTACGACGACATCGGCTATCCCGGTCATCCGAACTGCTCAGACAATTTCAACGGTGCGCTGGCGCCCTATGGCGTCGGCCCCCGCGCGGGCTGGATGGCCGTCAATCTGTTCTTCAACACCGGAATAGACCAGCACGGCGTCCTCTATTCGGACGAGCCCTGGTCGCGGCCGGGCGACTATGTGCTGATGCGCGCGCTGACCGACCTCGTCTGCGTCTCCTCGGCCTGCCCCGACGACACGACCCCGGCCAACGGCTGGGATCTGACCGACATCCATGTCCGCACCTATTCCGGGGCGGAGAAATTCTCTCGAGCCGTGGCCAGACGCATGACCCCAGAAGCCGAGCCGAAGATGACGCGCGAGACCGCCTTCCACGCGCGTTTTGCCGAGCACACCCGCAACTTCGTCGAGTACAAGGGCTACTGGCTCGCCAACTGCTTCTCGCAGGCCGGGCCGATCGAGGAATACTGGGCCTGCCGCGAAAAGGCGGTGGTGATGGATCTGTCGCCGCTGCGGAAGTTCGAGATCACCGGGCCGGACTCCGAAGCGCTGATGCAATATGCGCTGACCCGTGACGTCAAGCGGCTCTCGGTCGGCCAGGT
>JAEUMA010000285.1 GCA_016793565.1 Rhizobiaceae bacterium | reverse complement strand
TGCCTCGTGCTCGGCCGCCGACCGGAGAAGTACACCCGCGGTCTCCGAGGCGACACGCCTGTATTCGATGCCGAGTTCGTAGAGCGAGCGCGCCGCGCGCGACAGAAACGGGTTTTGCGCGATATCCATCAGGAGCTGGTGAAACTCCAGATCCATGACGCGAAATCCGACGGCGTCTCCCGTCAGCTCATATCCCGCCCGCACCAGTTCGCGCAGCCGTGAAAGCTGCGCGCTGGTGACGTGGCCTGCGCCCATCCTGATCAGTTCCCCCTCGACCGCCACGCGCGCATCGTAGAGCGCCTCGACATTGGTCTCGTCGACGGCGATCACCATCTGCAGCGGCGCCATCAGACGGGCCGGCGACAGGTCGGTGACATAGCAGCGGCCACCCTGGCGGCTCTCCACGATGCCGAGGATGGCAAGGCCGCGCAGAGCTTCGCGAACGACCGGCCGCGAGACCTGCATGGCGCTGGCGAGTTCGTTCTCGGTCGGCAGCTTGTCTCCGGCCTGCAGGTTGCCTGAACGGATCAGCTCCAGCATGCGATCGGCGACTCGCTCCGCCGCGGGTTTGCGCGTCAACGGCTCGAACGCTTCTATGGGCGATACTCTCGTCATCAGCGTCTTCCGATCTTATCCCGCGGGCCGGCCTATGCGCACTCAGGCAAGATAGAAAATACTGGGAAGAACTGTCAGTCCCTCGTCCGGGCGCTGGCCTTCGAGTTCCTCGAAATAAGGCGCCATCGCGGCTTGCCAGCGGGCATTGACGTCGGTCGCCGCCAGTTTGGCGCGGGCCGCGTCGAAATCGTCCGTCTCCAGGTAGCCGACCAACATTCCGTCATCGCGCAGGAACAGTGAATAGTTGCTCCAGCCCGCGGCGCTCAGCGCCGCGCGCATTTCGGGCCATACGGCTTCATGCGTCGCGCGGTATTCGTCGAGCAGGGCCTTCTTCACCTTGAGCAGAAAGCAGATGCGCTGTGTCATGGTTGGCTCCCACCACCTTCGGTCGGGCGCGGCCCGAAACCGGCTTCCAGAACCGGCATCAAAAGCGCCTCCAGATCAATCACGTCGACGCGGGCGGGCGCTGCTTCACGCCCCGGAAAGCCGACGGATGCCCGGACCTCGTTCGACATGAAGTAGATCGCGGCGATCGTTTCGCAGAATGAGTCGTACGCGGCGGGGCTGGTGCGCTTGAGTTCGGCGAGCGCCTCTGCGGCGGGCCGCCCGGCGGCCGGCGCAATGACCTGGCGCAGCCGGTCCGGAAGGTCGGGCGCGTAGCCTATCGCCTGGCTCAGCAGCGGGCCCGTCACGCCGGCTTCGGTGGCCGAGCGGGCGCCCGGCGCGGGCGGGATCAGTGTGTCCGCCAGCAGGCTGAGCGTCGCAAGTTCCGCTTGGTCGAGGGGGGCAACAGTCATGACGCCATCCTCTGTTCTGCCCGGTTGGCGATCACATGCGCAGCGCTCCACGACGCGAAGGCGGCAATCGTCGCGGTCGGGTTCACGCCTGCCGAGGTCGGCCACACGCTGCCGTCGACGACGAAAAGATTGGCGACATCGTGGGCGCGCCCATAGCGATCGACGACGCTGTCGCGCGGGTGGTCGCCCATCTTCGCAGTGCCCAGTATGTGCCAGCCGGATTCGCGGCTCTGGGGCGCGACTACGGTGCGATAGGCGCCGGCCTCCATCAGCGATTCCTTGGCCCTCTCGGCCATGAAGCGCAGCATGCGACGGGAATTCTCGCCGGTCTTGTAGTGGATCCGGACGCCTGGCATGCCCGTATCGTCGGGCGCATCGGTGTCGAGCTCGACGCGGTTTTCGACGTCGGGCAGGTCCTCGCAGATGATGCCCCACGAGACGGAGCGCCCGAAGCGGCGCGCGAACTCGTCATGGAAGGTCTCGCCCCAAAGCTGGTTCTCGTCACCCCATGGCCAGCGACGGGCGATCTGGGCAGGACTTCCGGTCGGC
>JAEUMA010000281.1 GCA_016793565.1 Rhizobiaceae bacterium | reverse complement strand
AAGGGCGCTCGCCATGCGGTTGCGCCCCTCTTCGAGCGCTGCCGCCTGGGCGTCGACGATCTCGGCCATCTGGCGGTTGATCGCCTCGCGGCTGTCTTCGAGGCGGCGGATATCGTCCTGCAGGGCCTCGGCGAGCTGCATGCGTCCGGCCTCAAGCGAAGCCAGCTGCGACGCGGACGCCTGCGCTACGTCGATCTCGATGCGGCGGCGCGATTCCTCGACCTGCCGCAAATCGTCCTCCAGCGCGCGGCTGAGCACGCCGCGACTCTCGGCGAGCCGATCGATCTGCGCGGACACCGCGCCCTGCACCTGCTCGTCTATTGCCGCACGTACTTCGTTCATGCGCTGAAGGTCGTTCTCCAGCGTCATGGTCAGGAAGCTGCGGCCTTCCGCGAGCTTCGCCACCTGAGCGGCGACGAGGCCGTCGACGTCCTTGCGGACCTCCGCCAGCTTGTTCATGTCGGCTTCGAGCGCGCGGCGCAGGATGTCGCGGCCTTCCGCCAGCTTTTCCACCTGGCCTGCGACCAGGCCGTCGATGCCGGCTCGGCTCGCCGCCAGCTTTTCCAGGTCTTGTTCCAAGGCCTTGGTAAGAACGTCGCGGCCCTGGTGAAGGCGCTCGGCCTGCACAGTGATGAGGTCGTCGATCGTCTTGCGACCCTCGTCGAGCACGACGATGTCGGCTTTGAGCGCGTCGGCGAGGATGCCGCGGCCGCGGGTGAGCTTGGAAACCTGCTCGGTCACCAGCCCGTCGATCAGCGAGCGGGTGTCGGACAGCTTGGAGAGGTCGGCCTCCAGGGCGCGCGACAGGATGCTGCGGCCCTCCGCCAGTTTCGCCACATGGCCGGCGACCATGCTGTCGATCTCCTGGCGGTTGCTGGCGAGCTTCTGCGAATCGTCGACCAGCGAACGGGAAAGCAGCTCCCGGGCGTCGCTGAGGCGTTCCAGATGAAGACCGAGCGCGGCCTCGATCGCCGAGCGCGATTCGTTGATCTTGCGCAGGTCTTCTTCCAGCGCGAAAGCGATCTGGTTGCGTCCCTCCGTCAGGCGCTGAACCTGGCCTTCCACCGCGTTGTCGATGCTGGCATGGCCCTCGGCGAAGCGCGCGAGGTCTTCCTGCAAGGCATTCGCCATGCGCTCGCGCGCCTCGGACATCTTGTGGGCGTGGCTTTCGACGGCTTGCTCGATGCCGATGCGGGCGTCGGCGAGGCGCTGGATGTCGGAGTCGAAGGCAGCCGATACGGCCTGGCGGGCCTCGTCCAGCCGTCCGGCGAATTCGGCGGCCCGCGCCTCGAGCATAGTGGATGTCGACAGGATGATCTCCGACATCTCGTCGCCGATGCTCTTCTTGCTGTCGCCGATCATCGCCACGATGCTGTCGCGGCCGGCGCTGAAGGTGCCGGCGATGTCGCGCGCCCGGTCGACCAGCGTGTCGTTGATCTGCCGTGCGCGTGCTTCCAGCGCGGCGTTGAGCTTCTGGGTGCCGACGTCGAGCGCTTCGGCGCGCGTCTGGAACTGGCTGATCAGGGCCTGTCCGCGCTCGGCCAAAGTCTTTTCAATGCCTTGCAGGCGTCTTTCCAACTCGCTGTTGAGCGACTTCGTGGCGCCGCCGAGCAAGGAGACCATGCCCGAGGTGCGCTCTTCCAGCATCTGCGACAGCGACCGGGTGACATCGTCGGTGCTCTGCGTAAGCTTGGCGATGCGGGTGTCGAGCAGGCTGGCGAAAGCCTCGCCGGAGGTGGTCAGGCGGCCGCTGATCGAATCGACGCGTTCGTTGATCGTGTCGAAGATCGACAGGCTGCTTTCGTTGACGCGGTCGATCAGCTTGTCGCCCGACTCGTTGATCGTCAGGGTAAGGTTGGTCGACGCGCTGAGGATGCTCTCGCGGATCACGTCGGTCGCCGCGTTCATCTCGTCGCGCAGCGTCTCATGGGCGCCTGTGATGGAGGCGCGCACGCGCTCTGCGTGCGTCACCACCGCCTCGCGTTCGGTGCCGAGGCCGTCGACCAGGGCGCGGATGCGCGCCTCGTTCTCCGAATAGGAGCGTTCGATCTGGTTGACCTCGGTATGCACGAGCGTTTCCAGTTCGACCGCGCGCGCGAGCGTCCGCTCGATGCCTTCGCCCATGGCGGCGACCTCGCGGCGAACCGCCTGGCCGACCATCATGACGCGGTCCTGCGCCAGATGCTCCGGCTCGGCGAGGCGGAAGGCGACTTCCGCCATCGACTGTGCGGCCAGACGCATCTCCTGCGCGCGGCGAATCATGATCGCGAAGGCCCACAGAAGCACGACCGGCGCGATCGCCAGAACCGCGAGCAGCACCGCATAGGGCCGCGCGAGGAGCTGCTCCACGCTGCGAATCTCGAAAACGCTGGGGGTGAACAGCCTGTCGCCCGCGAAAGCGGCGACAGCGAGCCATGCCACGCTGAGCAGGCCGGCAAACCAGAACACGGTGCGCGATGGACGCCGGTTCATGTTAGCGACCAGCGCCTTGTAATCCTTCTGGCGGTCGTCGTTGGCCGGCGCGAAACTGCCAGGCAGACCGGCCGGCATATCGACGGGACGAAGCTGCGGATCGGCCTGCGGCCGCGCCGCGGGCGCTTCCTGGGTACGGCGGGGCAGAGCCTTGGGCTCCTTGGAGCGCCCCTCGCGGGCGAGCTCGTCCGCGGCCTTGGAGATCTGCGCCTCCAGATCCTCCATCGAGGACTTCACGTCCATCTCGGTCACGACATCGGACAGATCCAGGTCGAGAGCGTCTTCCAGCTCCTTGGCGACCTCGTTCTCGAGATTCTGGCCCGTCTTAGGAGTCTTTGCCATGCCGCCATTACCCTGTACTCGTTGTGCGGTTCCGGGCTGAAACGCCGCGGCCCGGACCGCTTATCTGGCTGAATATGGACCCGCCGTATCGTACTGACACACATGGGTAAAGAAAACATGCATTCGGCCGGATGGGTAAAAGTTTAAACATAAGGTTAACGCTTGCTAAGGTTTGCGGCATTTTCGCGATTTCGCCACAAAGCTCTCTATTAACCGCTTGTCCACGCGGCCGGGCTAATTCTGGCCGATAGTGCGAGAGTTCCGGGAGTTTCTCCGATGACAGCGCAGACCGAGCAGCGGATGGCCTTCGAGCGGCCCGGCGGGGAGACCTGCGGCAGGCGTTCCTCGCGGCCGATCGATCTCGCGCATCTGTCGCGCCAGACCATGGGCGACCGCGCTTTGGAGCAAGAGGTGCTGGGCCTGTTCCTGCAGCAGGCCATTCTCGTCAAGGAACAGATTGCAGCCGCGGACACTAAGGAACGTCTCCGTCTGGCACATTCTCTGAAGGGATCGGCGCGCGGCGTCGGCGCGTTTGCACTCGGCGACTGTGCCGCCGAGATCGAATCGCGGCCGGCGGACAAGGCCGTGGTCGGTCGATTGACCCGCCTGATCGACGAACTGAGAGACTTCATAGCCGCGATCGGCCGCTGACGATCCCGAAAGCGCCAGGCCGTGCCGCTTTCGTTACGGTTGACTTGCCCGCGCAAGTGATTATCTGGCCAGAGTCTTCCGCGGGGCTTTCATGACCAAGATCACTTACATAGCCTTCGACGGCACGCGCTTCGATGTCGATGCCCAGAACGGCTCGACGGTGATGGAGAACGCGGTCCGCAACGCGATTCCCGGCATCGAGGC
>JAEUMA010000223.1 GCA_016793565.1 Rhizobiaceae bacterium | reverse complement strand
GAAAGCGCTGGGTTTCGACGTGATCGTCGAGGCCGGCGCCGGACGCATGTCGCGCATCACCGACGACGAATTTGCGAAGATGGGAGCGTCGATCGGCTCGGCGGCGGACGCCGCGCGCGGCGATGTCGTGCTCAAGGTTCGGCGGCCGACGGAGACCGAGCTCAAGGGCTACAAGTCCGGCGCCGCAGTGCTGGCCATCATGGACCCCTACGGCAACGACGCGGCACTTGCCGCGCTGGCCCGCGCGGGGGTTACCGGTTTCGCCATGGAACTGATGCCGCGCATCACGCGCGCGCAGGTGATGGACGTGCTGTCATCGCAGGCTAACCTGGCCGGCTACCAGGCGGTTGTCGACGCCGCGGCCGAATACGACCGCGCCATGCCGATGATGATGACGGCGGCAGGCACCGTGCCCGCGGCCAAGGTGTTCGTGATGGGTGCCGGCGTAGCGGGGCTGCAGGCGATCGCCACCGCCCGCCGGCTGGGCGCCATCGTCACCGCGACGGACGTACGCCCGGCTGCTAAGGAACAGGTCGCCTCGCTTGGCGCCAAGTTCGTCGCCGTCGAGGACGAGGAGTTCAAGCAGGCCGAGACGGCCGCCGGCTACGCCAAGCCGATGTCGGCCGAATATCAGGCAAAGCAGGCCGCACTGGTGGCCGAGCATATCGCCAAGCAGGACATCGTCGTGACGACCGCCCTGATCCCGGGCCGCCCCGCTCCGAAGCTCGTCTCGGCGGCGATGGTCGCCTCCATGAAGCCTGGCTCGGTCATCGTCGACCTGGCGGTGGAACGCGGCGGCAATGTCGAGGGCGCCGTCCCGGGCGAGGTGACGACCACGGCCAACGACGTGAAGATCATCGGGCATCTCAACGTGCCGGGCCGGGTCGCCGCATCCGCCTCGTTGCTTTATGCGCGCAACCTCTACGCCTTCCTGGAAACGATGGTGGACAAATCCACCAAAGCGTTCGCGATCAACCGCGAAGATGAACTGGTCAAGGCCACCATGCTGACGGATGGCGGCAAGGTGGTGCACGCCAATTTCGCGAAGGCCGCCGAACTGCTTTCGGAAGCTGCCGCTTTGGTTGAACCCGCTGCCCCGGCTGCCGAAGCGGACAAGCCCGCAGCGAAAAAGCCGGCCGCGCCGAAGAAGCCGAAAAAGGGAGACGCCTGATGGACCAGACCCTGCAGCAGGCGCTGGACCAGCTCGACAGGGCGGCGGCCGCCGTCCGCATGGCCGTTCAGGACGCCGCCGTCGCGCCCGGCGGTCCGGAGGCGGCCGGAGACCTCGCGCATGCGCTGAGCGGCGGTGCTGTCGATCCGTTCGTCTTCCGCTTCGCCATTTTCGTGCTGGCGATTTTCGTGGGCTACTATGTCGTGTGGTCGGTGACGCCGGCCCTGCACACGCCGCTGATGGCCGTCACGAACGCGATCTCCTCGGTCATCGTGGTCGGCGCGCTGCTGGCGGTCGGCATCTCGGCGTCCGGCCTGGCGACCGGTTTCGGTTTCGTGGCGCTGGTGCTCGCCTCGGTCAACATCTTCGGCGGCTTCCTCGTCACCCAGCGTATGCTGGCGATGTACAAGAAGAAAGAGAAGTAAGCGATGAGCGTCAATCTCGCCTCCTTTCTCTATCTCGTCTCAGGTATCCTGTTCATCCTGGCGCTGCGCGGCCTGTCGCATCCGACCACCAGCCGCCGGGGCAACACGTTCGGAATGGTGGGCATGGCGATCGCCATCCTCACCACGCTGGCGATGGCGCGCCCGTCGCCGACCGGGCTTTTGATCATCGCCGCCGGACTCGTGATCGGCGGCGGCGTCGGCGCGATCATCGCGCGCCGCATCGCCATGACTTCGATGCCGCAACTGGTCGCCGCCTTCCACTCGCTGGTCGGCCTCGCCGCCGTGATGGTCGCAGCGGCTGCCATCTACGCGCCGGAGAGCTTCGGCATCGGCACGATCGGCCATATCCATGCGCAGGCCCTGGTCGAGATGAGCCTTGGCGTCGCCATCGGCGCCATCACCTTTACGGGCTCGGTCATCGCCTTTCTGAAGCTCGACGGGCGCATGTCTGGAAAGCCGATCATGCTTCCGGGCCGTCACTTCATCAACATAGCTCTCGGCGCCGCGCTGGTGGTGCTGATCGTCATGCTGGTGACGACGCAGAGCCACACCATCTTCTGGCTGATCGTGCTGGTGTCGCTGGTGCTCGGCGTCCTGCTGATCGTGCCGATCGGCGGCGCCGACATGCCCGTCGTCGTGTCGATGCTCAATTCCTATTCGGGCTGGGCCGCTGCGGCCTTGGGCTTTACCCTCGGCAATCTCGCGCTGATCATCACCGGCGCGCTGGTCGGCTCTTCCGGCGCGATCCTGTCATACATCATGTGCAAAGGCATGAACCGCTCCTTCATCTCTGTCATCCTCGGCGGTTTTGGCGGAGAAGTCACGGCTGCCACGGACGACGGCGTGCAGCGCACGGTCAAGCAGGGCTCGGCCGACGATGCCGCATATCTGATGATGAACGCGCAGAAGGTCATCATCGTACCGGGCTACGGCATGGCGGTGGCGCAGGCCCAGCATGCGCTGCGC
>JAEUMA010000213.1 GCA_016793565.1 Rhizobiaceae bacterium | reverse complement strand
TAGGCTCCTCGATAACGGCGGGCCCCTCGACCTCGGCGCCGGCTGCCAGCGACTGGCCCTGATGGATCGGTGTGTCGGCCCAGTTGCCTCCACCGAAATAGGCTTGCCGTCGCCGCTGCGGCTCTGGCCGGGCACCCTTCTCCGGCTGCGTCAGAGGCCTCGGAATGCCGCCGCCGAGGCTGGCGATCACGCGCCCTTTCCAGGTCACGCATTCGACCGGGCTGCCCTTGTCGATCACCGCGAACACCCGTTCGTGCACCTTGTCGAAACCTGCGACCAGCGCTTGCACGTCGTCGTCGCTGTTCAGGCTTTCGAAGGTGAGCGGAACCTCGAGCTCCCAGACCTGGAACAGATAGCGCGCCTCGACGAAGAACTCCATGCGCACGCCGGCGGCAGCGCGCTCGCCGAGGTCGGCGACGAAGCGGTCGAGTTCCGCCTTTACGGCGGACAGCGCCTTGTTGGCGACGGCGAAGTCAAACTCGTTGGTGCGAGTCAGGCCGCTGGCGCTATGCTCGAACACTATGTCGGAAAACTGCATGCCCGAGGCGCTCAGCGCCGAAGCGGTGCCGGGCAGCAGCACGCGCTCGCAGCCGAGTTCCTGCGCGATCAGGCCGATATTCATCCCGGCGGCACCTCCGCCGGCGAGGATCAGGCTTTCGCGCGGGTTGATGCCCTCGTTGACGGTGATCTCCTGGATCGCCGCGATCATGTGCTCGTTGGCGAGATTGATCACCGCATAGGCCGCATCCTCGCGCGACGTGCCGATCTTCGCGGCCAGCCCGTCGAGTGCTGCCTCGGCTGCCGATTGCGACAGTTTCATGCGTCCGCCGAGGAAGTAGTGCGGATCGAGGTAGCCCAGCACCAGCGCTGCGTCCGTAACGGTCGGTTCGACGCCACCGCGACCGTAGCAGGCCGGGCCCGGCACGGAACCGGCGCTGCGCGGCCCGACCTTGAGCAGGCCGCCGGCATCGACGTGCGCGATGGAGCCGCCGCCGGCGCCGATGCTGCGCATGTCCACGGTCGACATGCTCATGATGTGCCCGGTCCATTTTCCGCCAAGCCAGGTGTCGCGCGAATAGACGATGTTACCGTCGCGGATCAGGCCGACGTCGAAGGTCGTGCCGCCTGTGTCGCAGACGATGACATTGTTGCCCGCATCCTCGATCGCGGCGTAGTAGCGTCCGGCGATCGGCGCCATTGCAGGACCGGACTTCAGCGTGTGGATTGGCCGCTCCGCCAGTTCGTCGACGCCCATGCAACCGCCGACCGACGTGCTGACCAGGATTTCGCCATGGAAGCCGGCGGCGCGCAGATCGTGCTCCATCTCGCGCAGGTGCCGGCCCATCAGCGGCTTCAGCGACGCGTCGATCGCCGTCGCCGAAGCGCGGCGATACTCGCGCACGATCGGGATGAGCTTGTGGGAGAGCGTGAACGGCACGTCCGGTAGATGTTTCTGCAGCAATTCCGCCACCGCCAGCTCGTGTGCCGGGTTGACCACCGACCACAGGAAACATACCGCAACGGCCTCAAAGCCGCGCGCCTTCAGCTCCTGCATCACGCCCGTCGCCTGCTCGACGTCGAGCGGCGTCAACACATCGCCTTCGGCGCTTATGCGCTCGATTACCTCGAAGGTGTGGCGGCGCGGGATGTAGGGCGCAGGGTAGTCCTTGCTCGAATCGTGCGGCTTGGCCTTACCGCCCTCGCGGTAGAGTAGGATGTCGGGGAAGCCTCCTGTCACGAGCAGTGCCGTCTTGGCGGTCTTGCGTTCGACGATGGCGTTGGTCGAGCGGGTGGTGCCGTAGATCAGCAGTTCGGTATCGGCCAGCAACTCGGCCAGGCCGAGCTTGAGCCTTTCGGCCGCGATCTCCATGGCCGCCCGCATGCCGCGGAAGATGCGTTCAGGCGTTGTCAGCGCCTTCTCGATCAGAACGATACGGCCAGCTTCCGAAACGACGATATCGGTGAAGGTGCCGCCAGTATCGACCGAAATCCGGTATGCCATCCCGTGCTACGCTCCTTGACCCGTCAACGATCAGTGTCGCGACAGCCTTTCGAGCACAAGGAACTTGTCTGCTTGGTCGTATAACTTTATTTCATGGAAATGCGCGAGGGCGACCAAATTTTCGCATGACGTCGTCGCCATCGGGAGACACGATCCATGGATCTGAAGCAGTTGCGGTACCTTACGGCGGTTCTGCAGCACGCCAGTTTCAGCGTCGCTGCGACCCATCTCCATATCACGC
>JAEUMA010000166.1 GCA_016793565.1 Rhizobiaceae bacterium | reverse complement strand
CCGCAGTGATGAAGGGCAGGTTGATCTCAGTCTGCGCCGAAGACGACAGTTCGATCTTGGCCTTCTCGGCCGCCTCCTTGAGGCGCTGAAGGGCGAGCTTGTCGTTCTTCAGGTCGATGCCCTGTTCCTTCTTGAACTCCTCGGCCAGGTAGCTGATGACGCGAAGGTCGAAATCCTCGCCGCCCAGGAAGGTGTCGCCGTTGGTCGACTTGACCTCGAACACGCCGTCGCCGATCTCAAGCACGGAAATATCGAAGGTGCCGCCGCCGAGGTCGTAGACCGCGATCGTCTTGCCGTCCTTCTTGTCGAGGCCGTAGGCGAGCGCCGCGGCCGTCGGCTCGTTGATGATGCGCAGCACTTCGAGGCCGGCGATACGGCCGGCATCCTTGGTGGCCTGGCGCTGGGCGTCGTTGAAATAGGCCGGAACCGTGATGACGGCCTTCTCGACCTTCTCGCCGAGATAGGCTTCCGCCGTCTCCTTCATCTTCTGCAGGATCATCGCCGAGATCTGGCTGGGCGACTGCTTCTTGCCGTCAGCCTCGACCCAGGCGTCGCCATTGTCGCCCTTGACGATCTTGTAGGGGACGAGCTTCTTGTCCTTCTCGGTCACCGGATCGTCGTAGCGGCGGCCGATGAGGCGCTTCACCGCGAAAATGGTGTTTTCAGGATTGGTCACCGCCTGGCGCTTGGCCGGCTGGCCGACCAGACGTTCGCCGTCGCCGGCAAAGGCGACGATGGAGGGGGTGGTGCGCGCGCCCTCCGAATTCTCGATCACCCGCGCATCCTTGCCGTCCATGACGGCAACGCACGAATTGGTCGTTCCCAGATCGATACCGATTACTTTTGCCATTTGTCTTCTCTCCGCTAAGCAGGTTTTCAGGACCCAAAGAGGCGTTCCAGCGAAAACCCCTGTTCAAGGAAATTTCACCTCGCGGAATGGCTTTCCGGCCATCCCCTCCGGTGCTGGCGCGTATATAAGAACAGGCTTTTCCCGGTGCAAGCGGCGTGGCGGCTCCGAAAGCTGGCAAAAAGGCGGAACAGACGAGGAAGGGC
This sequence comes from Rhizobiaceae bacterium, assembly GCA_016793565.1. Classification (GTDB taxonomy): domain Bacteria; phylum Pseudomonadota; class Alphaproteobacteria; order Rhizobiales; family Rhizobiaceae; genus JAEUMA01. Next base: position 473 of record JAEUMA010000166.1, on the reverse strand, counting down.
CCTTGTGCCCCGGCGTGGGCCTGAGCAATCTCATCTGGGTCAATCGGCGGAGACGGTGACTTGGCAAAGCCGGCGATCAGGACGATGCGGCTGACCGAAAAACATGTGAGCCTGACCGCGCGCGCAATCGCCGATCCGGGTTTCGTCCCGCTTCCAGGTTACCGGATTGCCACCGACGCGGACTATGCCGCGCTGGTGGACGAACTGATCGCGTCGGCGCCGCCGGAAGGCTTCTGGGTGTTCGCCTACGGGTCGTTGCTGTGGAACCCGGACTTCGACTTCGTCGACCATCGCCTCGGTACGGCCCGCGGCTGGCATCGCTCCTTCTGCCTCGGCTGGGACTACCGCTGGCGCGGCAGCGCGGAAACGCCCGGACTGATGCTGGCGCTCGACCGCGGTGGCCAGTGCGACGGCGCGCTCTACCGCCTGCCGCCCGACGCGCTTCGGCCGAACCTCGACCGGCTCGTCCGGCG
>JAEUMA010000159.1 GCA_016793565.1 Rhizobiaceae bacterium | reverse complement strand
TGTCCGGCGGGCTCTATCCGAACGTCGCCTACCAGACGACGAAGGGCGGCGTGGTCAACATGACGCGCGCCCTGGCGCTCGAATGGGTGTCGCTGAAGATCCGGGTCAACGCGGTTGCGCCCACTTTCGTGCGCACGCCCTTCATCGCGCCTTTGCTCAACGATACTGAGAAAATGGCCACGATCGTAACCGCGACGCCGATGGGGCGCATCGCCGAGCCGGAGGAGGTGGCCGACGCGATCCTGTTCCTGGCCTCGCCCGCCGCGGCGATGATCATCGGGACCATATTGCCGGTCGACGGCGGCTATCTCGCCCGCTGATCCGGTAGGCCCGCCCAAAAGAAAACGCCCGGACGATGCCGGGCGTTTCTGTTTGAAGGCTGTAAGCGCTTCAGGCGATGGTCTCGGCGAAGGTCACGGCCGTGTCGGCCATGCGGTTCGAAAACCCCCATTCATTGTCGTACCAGGACAGCACCGAGACGAAATTGCCGTCCATCACCTTGGTCTGGTCGAGCGCCACGGTCGAGGAATGCGGATCGTGGTTGAAGTCGATCGAGACGTTCGGATGGTTGGTGACGGCGAGCACGCCCTTCAGCTTGCCTTTCGAGGCGGCGATCAGCGCGTCGTTGATCTCCTGCGCGGTGGTGGTCTTCTTGGCGATGAACTTGAAGTCGACGCAAGAGACGTTCGGGGTCGGCACGCGGATCGAGATGCCGTCGAGCTTGCCCTTGAGCTCCGGCAGGACGAGGCCGATGGCCTTGGCCGCGCCGGTCGAGGTCGGGATCTGCGACAGCGCTGCGGCGCGGGCGCGGTACATGTCCTTGTGCATCGTGTCCAGCGTCGGCTGGTCGCCCGTGTAGGAGTGGATCGTCGTCATCATGCCCTTCTCGATGCCCACCGTCTCGTGCAGCACGGCGGCCAGCGGCGCGAGGCAGTTGGTCGTGCAGGACGCGTTCGAGATGACGATATGGTCTTTGTTCAGCTTGTCATGGTTGATGCCGTAGACGACGGTCAGGTCGGCGCCGTCGGACGGGGCCGAGACGATGACGCGCTTGGCGCCAGCGGTCAGATGCGCCGCCGCCTTGTCGCGGGCGGTGAAGATGCCGGTGCATTCCAGCGCGATGTCGACGCCGAGATCCTTCCACGGAAGCTGCGACGGGTCTTTGACGGCCAGCACCTTGAACTTCTCCGAGCCGACGCCGATCGTGTCGCCGGAGACCGTCACCTCATGCGGAAACTTGCCATGCACGCTGTCGAAGCGCAGCAGGTGGGCGTTCGTCTCGACCGGGCCGAGGTCGTTGACCGCCACAACGTCGATGTCCTTGCGGCCGGACTCGTAGATGGCGCGCACGATGTTGCGGCCGATGCGGCCAAATCCGTTGATGGCGACTCTGACGGTCATGTCGTTCTCCTGCGGCGATCGTGTTGGGAAGCGGGATCGCGCGCTTCATAGCCCCAGAACCGAAAAGAATCCAGCACCGGCCGATCGATTTTTAAATCGATTAGGATGCCGTGTTCCCTGGATTTCGGTTGAATCCAGACGCGATAGCGCGACTTTGCCGCGGGCCGGCGCTGCGTCCGGCCCGTGACTGGATCGGCTACTTACCGCCGTGCAGCCGCTTCTCGACCGCGGCGACGGTCGCCTCGGCGGTGATGCCGAAATGGGGGTAGAGCTTTTCGATCGGCGCGCTGGCGCCGAAGCCGTGCATGCCGACGAAGATGCCGTCGGTGCCGATGAAGTCGTCCCAGCCCTGGCGGATCGCCGCCTCGATGGCGACCTTGACCTTCGCCGTGCCGATCACAGCGGCCCGGTACTTTGCGCTCTGCTTCTCGAACAGCTCGAAGCACGGGACCGAGACGACGCGGGTCGGGTGGCCATGCGCCTGCAGCGCGGTGCGGGCGGCCAGCGCGATTTCAACTTCCGAACCGGTGGCGAAGATGGTGACGGCCGCGTCGCCATCGGCGGTCGCCAGTTCGTAGGCGCCGAGGGCGCAGAGATTTTCCTCGCCGAACTCGGTACGCACGAGCGGCAGGTTCTGCCGCGTCAGCGCCAGCGTCGATGGCGTGCCGCGCGTTTCCAACGCAACCTGCCAGCACTCCAGCGCCTCGACCGCGTCGGCCGGGCGGAAAACGTAATGGTTCGGAATGGCTCGCAGCGCGGCAAGCTGCTCCACCGGCTGGTGCGTCGGTCCGTCCTCGCCGAGGCCGATGGAATCATGCGTCATCACGAAGATCGAACGGATGCCCATCAGCGAGGCAAGCCGCATCGAGGGACGGGCATAGTCGGAGAAGACGAGGAAGGTGCCGCCATAGGGGATCACGCCGCCATGCAGCGCCATGCCGTTGATCGCAGCCGCCATGCCGTGTTCGCGAATGCCGTAGTGGACGTAGCGTTCACCGTAGTTGCCGGGCGTGATGTTCTTGGTCTGGCTGGTCTTGGTGTTGTTGGAGCCGGTCAGGTCGGCCGAGCCGCCGATCGTCTCGGGCACGACGCCGTTGATGACCTCCAGCGCCATTTCCGAGGATTTACGGGTCGCCACCTTTGGCTTGTCCGCGACCAGCTTCCGCTTGTAGTCGGTGATGGCGGCGTCCAAGCCGACCGGCAGGTCGCCGCGCATGCGGCGCTCGAACTCGGCGCGCAGATCGGCATCCGCCGAGCCCAGCCGCTTCTCCCAGTCGATGCGCTTCTTGCCGGCGTTGAGGCCGGCCAGACGCCAGGCGTCCAGGGTTTCGGTCGGCACCTCGAAGGGCGCATAGCTCCAGCCGAGCGCCTTGCGCGCACCGGCGATTTCCTCGGCGCCGAGCGGCGATCCGTGCACCTTGTTGGTTCCGGCCTTGGTGGGCGCGCCGAAGCCGATTGTGGTCTTGGCGGCGATCAGCGTCGGACGGTCGGAGCGGCGCGCTGTCTCCAGCGCGTTGGCGATGGCGTCGGGATCGTGCCCGTCACATTTGATCGTGGCCCAGCCGGAAGCCGCGAAGCGGGCGCACTGGTCGGTCGAATCGGCCAGCGACACGGCTCCGTCGATGGAGATGTTGTTGTCGTCCCAGATAACAATGAGCTTGTTGAGCCGCAGGTGGCCGGCGAGCGACAGGGCCTCCTGGCTGATGCCCTCCATCAGGCAGCCGTCGCCCGCAAGCACATAGGTGTAGTGATCGACCAGCGCGTCGCCGAAGCGGGCATTCATGATCCGCTCGGCAAGCGCGAAGCCGACGGAATTGGCCAGGCCCTGCCCGAGCGGTCCGGTCGTGGTCTCGATGCCTGCGGCGTGGCCATATTCGGGATGACCGGCCGTGCGCGAGCCCAGCTGGCGGAAATTCTTGATCTGGTCGAGGGTGATGTCCTCGTAGCCGGTCAGATAGAGCAGCGAGTAGAGCAGCATCGAGCCATGGCCGGCCGACAAGATGAAGCGGTCGCGGTCGGGCCAGTGCGGGTTCTTCGGATCATATTTGAGGAACCGCGTGAACAGCACGGTGGCGATGTCGGCGGCGCCCATCGGCAGGCCCGGATGCCCGGAGTTCGCCTTTTCGACCGCGTCCATGGACAGGAAGCGGATCGCATTGGCCATGCTGTCATGCTTGTCGCGCTGCATCATAGTGTCCTCGTACCCTCGCCGGCCGCTGGATGGGGATGGATCAATCCGGAAACGCCGCGGTCACATACCAGTTGCGGGCGGGGTGTCAACAAAAGCGCGCCCGCCCGCCGGCGCTTGCGATCGGTGATTGCAGGGGACAGAACGACACACTCGGTTGACGCGGCTTTCACCCGCCGCCTAATGTTTTTTCCCTAATGCGTTCTGCAATCGCATGATTCGCGCGGGCGGCGAGAAGATGGTCGGCAGCCATGAGCGGTGAATCGACACTCAAGGAAGTCATCGCCCGCCTCGGCAGGGCCATCGAGGCGCTGGAGCAGGCGGTCGCCCACCGCATCGAACGCGAGCAGGACTATGCCGAGGCCGAGGCCGAGGTTCAGCGCATGAATGCCGACCGCGCGCGCCTGGCGCAGGAACTCGACAATTCCGAAGCGCGCGGCGAGCGGCTGGAAGACGCCAACAAGGAAGTGTCGCGCCGGCTGGTGACCGCGATGGAAACCATCCGGGCGGTGCTGGACAGGTAGCGCGCATGGCCCAGGTCACGGTTTCCATCGACGGCAAGCAGTATCGCATGGCCTGCGACGAAGGGCAGGAAGAACATCTCATCGACCTCGCCCAGCGCTTCGACCGCTATGTCAGCCATCTCAAGGACTCTTTCGGCGAGATCGGCGACCAGCGGCTGACGGTGATGGCCGGCATCATGGTCATGGACGAGCTCAGCGAGCTTCAGAAGCGCGTCAAGGGCATGGAGAGCGAGGTCGCCACCTTGCGCAAAACGCGCGACGACGCCCTGATGAAGGCCGACAAGAACGATGCCGCCCTGACCGGCGCGCTCTCCGGCCTGGCGCATCGCATGGAAGCGCTGGCGCAGAAGCTGGCGACCGAAAAGGCGAACTGATCCGCCTGTCAGAACCCGTGGAAAAGCATGTCCGGCACCATCGGCGCATCGGCCGCGATAGGCGCTACCCTTCCATCTCCTCGCGCAGCATCTCCAGTTCCAGCCACTCCTCTTCCATGGCCGCCACCTGCACGCGCGCCTTTTCCAGCTCGGCGGCGGTCTTGTTGAAGGTGGCCGGATCACGCGAGAAGACGGTCGGGTCGGCCAGCTTCGCCTCCAGCGCCGCGATGGCCTTTTCAGCCTCGGCGATCTTCGCGGGCAGGCTCTCCAGCGCAAAT
>JAEUMA010000132.1 GCA_016793565.1 Rhizobiaceae bacterium | reverse complement strand
TTTCTGTTCGGTCAATTTGGATCGATATGTGCTGGGATTCTTCGACTGGTTTTATAGTAGAGGTGCGCGCCGCTCCAACGCTTCGGCACGAAAATGATGGTTTTAGCGTGGTTTTCCACGGGGAATCGGCGCGGCGTAGCGAGCCCGGTGCAAGCGTCCGTTCGCGGCGGCTGGCGCCTTTGCCTCCGTCACGCTACCAATAGTCGCTATCCGACCGGCCGGAGGCGGTCCCGTTGACCCACGACACGTTCGTCAACGCATTTCTGACGATCCTGGTCACCATCGACCCGCCGGGGCTGGCGCCGCTTTTCCTGGCCGTCACGCGCGGGATGACGCGGGAACAGCGCCGGCAGGTCTCGATCCGCGCCTCCATCATCGGCTTTGGGGTTCTGGCGCTGTTCGCGCTGGCAGGCGCGGCGATCCTGTCCATGTTCGGCATCACCATGGCGGCCTTCCGCATCGCCGGCGGGCTGCTCCTCTTCTTCATCGCCTTCGAGATGATCTTCGAGCGCAGGCAGGATCGTAAGGAGAAGAGCGCCGACGTCGCGATCACCAAGGACATGATCCACGACCTCGCGGCCTTTCCGCTCGCCATCCCGCTCATCGCTGGCCCCGGCGCCATCTCGGCCACCGTCCTCCTGTCCGGCTCCTTCCATGGCTGGAGCGGGCAGGCCGCGCTGGTCGGCATCATCTTCGTCTGTCTTTTCCTGACCTACCTGGTCTTCATCCTCGCCGAGCGCATCGACCTCGTCCTCGGCCAGACCGGCCGCTCCATCCTCACCCGCCTGCTCGGTGTGATCCTCGCCGCGCTCGCGGTGCAGTTCGTGGCGGACGGCATCAAGGCACTGATGGCGGGATGAGCGACGATGCTCTCGCCGAACCGGTGGCGCTGGAGCGTGCCCTTCTCCACCCGGCGACGCGGCGCGATGCCGGCTGGCTGAGTGAAGTTCTCGACGACGCGTTTGTCGAGTTTGGAAGAACTCGCCGATCTACGAGCAGACCTTGTACGAGCTTCATGCGAAGCCAGAGACCCAGAGCGACGCATTCCCGTCACGCGATTTCTTCAACGAAGGTCCGGCACGATGACACTCGCGAACGATCAGCCACCCGCTCTGCTCACTGCGGAGCCGATGATCTTCGTCATCGATTTCGCCGCTGCTCTCGCCTACTATACCAGCGTCCTCGGCTTCGGCGTGGAATTCACCTATGGCGATCCGCCCTTCTACGGCCAGGTCCGGCGGGACGGCGCGCGCCTCAATCTGCGCCACGCCGATACGCCGGTGATCGATCCGGCCCGCGCCCGCGCGGACGATTTCCTGTCGGCCACTGTCGGGGTGCAAAACGCCGACGCGCTCTTCGAGGAGTTTCAGCAAGCCGGAGCGGCATTCCACCAGCGTCCGCGCACCGAGCCATGGGGTGCACGGACCTTTATCGTGCTGGACCCGGACGATAACCTCGTCATGTTCGCAGGCGAAGGTGCCTGAAGGTCAGCCGCCGTCGGTCAGGCCCATGCGCTCAGAACGGGATCTCGTCGTCGAGGTCGCGCGAGAAGCCGCCACCGCCTCCCGAGCCGCCACCACCACGCGAAGAACCGCCGCCCGATCGGCCACCACCGCCGCCGTAGTCGTCGCCCGGTCCCGACTGGCCGAAATCCGAGCCCCTGCCGCCACCGCCGCCCGAATAGCCGCCGACGGCGCCCTCGCCCCGGCTGTCGAGCATCTGCAGCTCACCGCGGAATTTCTGCAGCACGACCTCGGTCGTGTAGCGGTCCTGCCCGCTCTGGTCCTGCCATTTGCGGGTCTGCAGCTGGCCTTCCAGGTAAACCTTGGCGCCCTTCTTCAGATATTGCTCGGCGACCTTGGCAAGGTTGTCGTTGAAGATGACGACGTTGTGCCACTCCGTCTTCTCCTTGCGCTCGCCGGAATTCTTGTCGCGCCAGGTTTCTGACGTGGCGATCCGCAGGTTCACCACCGGGTCGCCGGAGTTCAGCCGGCGGATTTCCGGATCAGCCCCCAGATTGCCGACCAAAATGACCTTGTTGACGCTACCCGCCATCGCAACTCTCCGCGCTTGTCCGAAACCGAGGCTCTTCCCTCTCACACCGCGCGCCGCAGGTCACGGCAGGCCCGTCTCCGGTGCGCGCGTTCTCCCCAATGTTCACAGCTAATTTTGTTCTTGATATGTTCCTATCATAGGAGCGTCGGGCCTGCAATACGAAACTGTCCGCCCGCCGCTGCGCCCAGGCAAACGAAAGCCCCGCTGCCGCGATGGCAGACGGGGCCGTTTTCCGTATCGACGGAAGTCGCTGGTCCAAGACCAGTTGAATTTCGGATGCTGAGATCCGACCAGATAGACAGATTGTGGGTCAAGACGCCCCAGCTTCGCCGGCCCTCGGGCCGCCTCGGCTAGCAGCGCGGCTCCGCGCGGCGGAGCCTTTGCAAACAGTCCGGTGGGGTCATGCCTCCCTCCTAAGCCGGTTGCGCCAGTCGCCTCCGCCTTCATCCGGTCGGCCCTATGCGATGGGGCCGTCGCCCGGAGAGCGCCGCCGCGGCGCTCGGCATTGCCGACATGCCGAATGTGGTCCCGCAGCCCTGTCGGGGTCAACGTGGACCGCGCTGATATATGAGATTGTGATCGAACGCCTTCGCTGTCAGGAGCCTGTTCGATATTTGTTCTTTGCGCTTGCCGTGGCGCGAGGAAAGCTGCAAAGCTCCGCGCGCTGTCGGGGGGAGAGGCTCGACGGCGCGCGAAAAGTGACTACATGTGCGGAAGGCGGCCGTCCGCCCCTCCCCCTTTTTGGATACCGAGGCTGCTGGTGGCCGACCACAAATTTATTTCGATACGCGGCGCGCGCGAACACAATCTCAAGAACGTCGATCTCGACCTGCCGCGCGACCGGCTGATCGTGATGACCGGCCTGTCCGGCTCCGGTAAATCCTCGCTCGCCTTCGACACCATCTATGCCGAGGGCCAGCGGCGCTATGTCGAAAGCCTGTCCGCCTATGCGCGGCAGTTCCTGGAGATGATGCAGAAGCCGGACGTCGACCAGATCGACGGCCTGTCGCCCGCCATCTCGATCGAGCAGAAGACCACGTCGAAGAACCCGCGCTCCACGGTCGGCACCGTCACCGAGATCTACGACTATATGCGCCTTCTGTGGGCGCGCGTCGGCGTGCCCTATTCGCCGGCCACCGGCCTGCCGATCGAGAGCCAGACAGTCTCGCAGATGGTCGACCGCGTGCTGGCGCTGGAGGAAGGCACTCGGCTGTTCCTGCTGGCGCCGATCGTGCGCGGCCGCAAGGGCGAGTACAGAAAAGAGCTCGCCGAGCTGCAGAAGAAGGGGTTCCAGCGCGTCAAGGTCGACGGCACCTTCTACGAGATCGCCGACGTGCCGGCGCTGGACAAGAAGTACAAGCACGACATCGACGTGGTGGTCGACCGCATCGTGGTGCGCGGCGACCTCGCGACGCGGCTCGCCGATTCCATCGAGACGGCGCTGCGGCTGGCCGACGGGCTGGCCGTCGCCGAGTTCGCCGACAAGCCGCTGCCGGCCGGGGCGACGGCTGAGGAATCCGCCTACAAGTCGAAGAACGAGACGCATGAGCGCATCCTCTTCTCCGAAAAGTTCGCCTGCCCGGTCTCCGGCTTCACCATTCCCGAGATCGAGCCGCGGCTGTTTTCGTTCAACAACCCGTTCGGCGCCTGTCCGACCTGCGACGGGCTCGGCAGCCAGCGCGCCATCGACCCGAACCTGGTCGTTCCCGACGAGAACGCCACGCTGCGCAACGGCGCCATCGCGCCTTGGGCGAAGAGCACCTCGCCCTACTACGCGCAGACGCTGGAGGCCTTGGGCAAGGTTTTCGGCTTCAAGCCGGCCGACCGCTGGAGCGAGCTGTCCGAGGAGGCGAAGAACGTCATCCTCAACGGCACCGGCAGCCGCGAGGTGACGTTCCACTAC
>JAEUMA010000087.1 GCA_016793565.1 Rhizobiaceae bacterium | reverse complement strand
CTGTTCGAACTCGCCGATCGCGGCACGGCGCTGGTGGTGGTCTCGTCTGAAATCGAGGAAGTGCTCGGGCTGGCGGACCGTGTGCTTGTCATGCGGCGCGGACGGCTGGTGCTGGACGCGCCGCGTTCCGGCCTGACGCCGCACGCCGTGATGCAGGCGGCTTTCGGCACGGGCGAGGGGAAGGGTAACGCAGCATGATGAAACCGGGCACGGGCAGTGGAACCAGCGCCGCCAAGAGCCAGCGTTCCGGCATTGCCGCGATCGTGTCCCGATTCGGGATCGTGCTCGTCCTGGTGGCGCTGGTGGTCGTGCTCAGCATGATGTCCAGCGCGTTCCTCACTCCGCGCAACCTGCTTAATGTCCTGGCCCAGGTCGCACCCGCGGGAATCGTGGCCTGCGGGGCGGCTCTCGTCATCATCGCTGGCGGGTTCGACCTGTCGGCCGGCGCCATCTTCGCCATCTCGGGCATCGTCGCTGCCTATCTCGCAAACACCACCGCGGCCGTCGTCGCCATTGCCGCCGGCGCATCGGCCGGGCTCCTGCTCGGGGTTGTGAATGGCGGGGTGATCACGCTTTTCGGCATCAACTCCTTCATCGCGACATTGGCGACGGGCTTCATATTCCGTGGCGTCGCCACCATGATCACCGGCGGCTTTCTGATCGGCGTGAACAACCCAACATTTTCGGCGCTCGGCAACATGCGCGTGTTCACCGTCCCGATCCCGGTCTACGTCTTTGCGGGCGTCGCGATCGTGACCGGGCTGCTGCTTTCGCAGACAAAGCTTGGCCGTTATGTCTACGCCACCGGCGGCAACGCCGAGGCCGCGCGGCTTTCGGGCGTGCGGGTGGATCTGGTGCGGGTCGCGACATATGCGATCAGCGGTCTTTGCGCAGGCATCGGTGGCGTGATCTTCGCGTCTCGCGTCAGCACCGGCCAGGCAGACGCCGGTACGGGCCTCGAACTGACGGTGATCGCCGCCGTCGTTGTGGGCGGCATATCGATCAAGGGTGGCGAGGGCTCCATCTGGCGCGCCGTGGTCGGCGTGCTCCTGATCGCCCTGATCGGTAACGGCTTCAACATCCTCAACATCAACCCCTTCTATCAGTCGATTGCGCAGGGGCTGATCATCCTCGTCGCGGTCGCGGTCGATTCCCGGTCGGGCGGACTGGCACACCAGTATCTGCGCCGACTGAGACGGGGCGGCGTCAAATGAGGCGGCATGGGCTCGACGCATACTCGCGCTGCCTGATGACATTTCGCAGGGCGCATCGGCCGCTGGGATAGTAGTTGTGGGATATCTCAACTGCTCTGGCAGAAATGGCGCGACCGTTGTGGCAACCGGCTTGCCCGATGCACCACATCGGATCTGCGCCGCCTTCCTTGCGGATCATCTCGCCATCGAGCAAACAGAACCGTTTCCATCGAACCCTGAACCGCTCTAGGTGTTCATCGACATGACTGAGCTCGACACGATCGTGATCACGTCGCATGGCGACCATGTGGCCGTCGTGACCCTGAACCGGCCGGAAAAGGCCAACGCGCTCAACACGCGGATGGCCCGCGATCTGATCGCCTGGTTCGAGGCGGCGACCCTCGATCCTGGGCCTTTGCGCTGCGTTGTGCTGACCGGCGCGGGCCAGAAAGCGTTCTGCGCAGGCGGAGACCTAGCCGAGCGCAAGGATATGACCGACGCCGCCTGGGCCGCGCAGCATGCGGTCTTCGAGCGGATGGCGCGGGCGCTGCTGGGCTGCCCGCTGCCGCTGATCGCAGCGGTCAACGGCGCGGCATTCGGGGGCGGCTGCGAGATCGCCGCGGCCTGCGACTTCATCTACGCGGCCGACCACGTGCGCTTCGCCCAGTCGGAGGTGACGCTCGGCATCATGCCCGGTGCCGGCGGCACGCAGAATCTGCCGCGCGCGATGGGCCAGCGCCGCGCGCTGGAACTGATCCTCACCGGCAGGCCCTTCTCAGCGGAGGAGGCGATGCGCTGGGGCCTGGTCAACGCGGTCTTTCCGGTCGACCGCCTGCTGGACGAGGCGCTGACAACGGCGGAGCGCATCGCCGCCAACGCGCCGATTGCCGCGCGCCAGGCCAAGCAGTCGGTGGTGCGCGGGATGCAGATGTCGCTCGCCGACGGCCTCGCCTTCGAGATCGAGGCCTATAACCGCATGGTCCCGACCGAGGACCGGCGCGAGGGCGTCAACGCCTTCAACGAGAAGCGCAAGCCGGCCTTCCACGGGCGCTGAACCACGTCGCAAGATGTCCGCGCCGCCATGGAGCGGGTCGGCATATCCACGCCAATCCACGCCGCTACCCGAACAGTTTCGGTGCCGCCTTTCTGAGACGCGGCATTTCAGAGATCTTTTGTGCGCATGGTGCCGCAAACGACACACCCGGTCCCTTGCGTTTGTATAGCAAACTTCATAGGGTCTCGCGGCTTTAATGGGCCGCGGTTTTTGCGCATGCAAGGGCTGGCGGCGGAACGAGGAAGAGAGACATGGCCCTGGACCCGATTGTGGTAGCCGACACATTGCAGTCCATCTGGCGGCTTGAGCCGACGGATGCGCAGGTATCCT
>JAEUMA010000078.1 GCA_016793565.1 Rhizobiaceae bacterium | reverse complement strand
GCGCAGGCAGTGCGAGATCCGCGACCGGCTGCGGTTCGTCTTCCGGGATCGACCTTCGAAGCGGTTCATGCGAGGCCAGGGGAGTGATGCCGCCGCTGCGCGCCCGGCGCACGTCGATCGCGGCGACGAAGGCGTTTGCTTCTTCTTCCGCGAGACGCCCGTCGAGCACCCGCTGTGCCGCCTCCATCGTCATCGCGGGACGATGCGTCACGCCCGTGGTCTCGAAGACGATCAGTTCGCGCGAAGCAAGTGCCTTGCGCACCTCCATCTGGTCGGTCTCGATCGCGTTGCCAAATGTGCGCTTCGTCAGCCAGACGCCCACCGCGGCATGCCCGTCGAACATCAGCACGATCGGGTGCAAACCGGCTGCTTCCAGCGCGGCGGCAAACAGGAGGGTCGTGTCGAGGCAGGTAGCCAATTTTTCTTCGGCGATTTTCACCGGCCTTCTGATCTTTTGCCCCCTGCTCTCGAAGCTCGCTGGCGGCTCGGCATAGTGGAGACCCATGGAAACGATGGCGGAATAGATTGCCGCCGACAGCATGAATGCGCGTTTCGGGTCCTGAGACTGGTAGCCGTCCAGCCCGGATGGATGGCCATGGGCTGCGAGGCGCTCGGCGGCGTTCCTCAGCAGCGACGATACCGCCGGGTCGTTCGGCATCACGAAGGCGGGCAGCAGTTGCGCCATATCCGCAACACCGCCCCATTCATCGCGTGCGAGAAGCCGCACGGAACAACGGTGCTCGTCCAGCACTTCAGAGCCGGCGACAAGTCTAAGCGTGATTTCGCCCCGCTCCGCCTCGTTGAGGCCGGCTAGATAGCCAGCATCGAGTTCAACCTTTCGATCGCCGAGCGGCAGGTGATCGCCGGGTACGACCCGGTCGATCGTCCAGGTTTTCGGGCGCAGAAACGCGGGGTTCGACGAAAGCTCCAGTCGGAGCGTCTCCACCTGACGGTCCGACTGGTTTTCAATGCCGACGCGACGAAGCACCGGGATGGCATTCTGATAAGAAGCATAGGTGAAGCTGGAAGCAATATCGGCAAATATCTTCGGCGAGGTTGGCTTCTTGGAGGCGATCCCGCCGATCGCGGCAAGCTGTTCGTCTTCCTGTGTCATGGTACGCCTCCCACTACACACTACCGGTATTTTTTCGGAAAGCAAAAGCTGCGATATCATATTGAATATTAGAAATAGTATGAATTAGAGCTTTCTGTAAAAATGGGTCTTAGGGTGCCAAGAAAGTAGTTGTCGGAAAGGTGGAATTCGCGGTGATAACGATGATGTTGAAGTTCATCTGCTGAACGCAATTCCACCAAGCTTTCCGCAGCGGGCTCAGGAGAACCTGACGAATGCTGCGATGCGGTGCGACAGGTCCGCGCAGGCGGCTTGCGTTTGCACCCGCCGTCGACTCTGATGGCTGTGCGGTGCACAATAAGCTGCTCGAACCAGAACCGAAAACGATCTGCTTGCCGAAAGGTCCATCATGACGGGCAAACCCCTTACCGTTCGAGACCTCATGGAACAGAGCGGTGTCGCCTTCGGCACCAGCGGGGCGCGTGGCCTGGCCGTCGACCTGACCGACGGGGTGGCATGGGGCTACACGACCGGCTTCCTTTCGTATCTGGCCGAGCTCGGCGAGTTCTCCGCTGGCACGGAGGTGGCGTTGGCCGGCGACTTGCGGCCGAGTACGCCGCGCATCCTGCGGGCCTGCGCCCAGGCCGTGCGCGACGCCGGCGGCACTCCGGTCTTCTGCGGCAACGTGCCGACGCCCGCGCTGGCCACCTATGCGTTCGAGCGGCGCATCCCCTCTCTGATGGTCACCGGCAGTCACATTCCCGACGATCGCAATGGCATCAAATTCCACCGCATTCAGGGCGAGGTGCTGAAGGAGGACGAGGCCGGTATGGCGCGTCAGCCGATCGGGCTGGAACCTTCCCGGTTCACGGCCGACGGACAGCTCGTCGCGCCCCAGCCCTTACCGGCGGTTCGCGACGTCGAGGACGCCTATCTGCGGCGCTACCTGGACTTTTTCGGAGGCACGGCTCTCGCGGGGCTTACGATCGGCCTCTACCAGCATTCCGCTGTCGGCCGCGACGTGATCGCGCGCATCCTTCAAGCACTCGGCGCGACGGTTGTTCCGCTCGGCCGGTCGGACAAGTTCATCCCCGTCGACACCGAGGCTTTGCGCCCGGAAGACGTGGCACTCGCCAGCAAGTGGGCGCAGGAGCGAAGAATGGACGCGATCGTCTCCACCGATGGCGACTCCGATCGGCCGCTGCTTGCGGACCACTGCGGCAACTGGCTGCGCGGCGACATTCTCGGGCTGCTCTGCGCACGCGAACTTGACGCCGATTGCGTCGTCACTCCGGTTAGCAGTAACACGGCGCTCGAGTTGAGTGGCTCCTTTCCACGGACGGTCCGTTCGCGGATAGGTTCGCCCTACGTTATCGCTGCCATGGAGGCCGCCGCGCGCGACGGCGCCAAAGCCGTCTGCGGCTACGAGGCCAATGGCGGTTTTCTCCTCGGCAGCCCCGTCGAACGGGACGGTCGCCGCCTGGCTGCGCTGCCGACCCGCGACGCGGTGCTGCCGGTCGTCAGCGTCCTTGCAAGCAAAAGGGCGGGGTCGGTTGCGGAGCTCTGCGCAGACCTGCCGCAGCGGGTGACCTGGAGCGACAGGCTGAAGGATTTCCCGACCGCCGACAGCAAGGCGATCCTAGCTTTGCTCGACCAGGGCAGCGACGAGGACCGCTCCGCGCGGATCGAGAGCTATTTCGGCCCGCTTGCCGGTCGCTTGACCGGGATCGACCGCACCGACGGCCTGCGCATGAGCTTCGACAGCGGCGCGGTGATTCACCTGCGTCCCTCCGGCAATGCGCCCGAACTCCGCTGCTATACCGAGGCGGACACGGCCGATCGAGCGCGCGACCTCAATGTCGCCGTGCTGAAGCTGGTGGGCGGCGATCTGCAGGCGGCGGCTCACGACGTCGGCAATGCTTCCGGGCGATCGAACTAAACCAGCGCCAAGCTACCGGAAATCGACGGCCGGCATCCCGAGTGGTCGGCGATCGTAGTCCGCCAACCACTAGGAGCGTGGGCAGAGAAGTTCAGAGCCTGGCGACCGTCGCCAGCGCTTCGTCGCTTGCCGCGAGGGTCTGGTCTATGTCGGCGACGGTATGCGCGGCGCACAGGAACATCGTGTGCGTGGGATGCATGTAAACTCCACGCGCCAGAAGTTCGAGGCAGAACGCATTACCCAGGCGGCGATCGGCATCGTCGTCGAACAGGATGACGGGCATCTGCACCGGACCGCTCTGCCGCACCGCCAGGCCGTGCCGGCTTGCCTGCCGGTCGATGCCGTCGCGCAGGCGCTGACCCATGGCCACCATCGTATCGATGCCGCCGGTCTTTTTCAGCTTTTCGATGGTTGCGACTGCCGCCGCCATGGAAACGGCCGCGGTCCAAAACGAGCCGGTCGTGAAAATCTTGGTGGCGGCCTCGCGAAAGCGGTCGTTACCAGTCACCGCCGCAAGCGCGTAGCCGTTGGCGATCGCCTTGCTCCAGGCGGCGAGATCCGGCCGTACTCCGACCAGTTCCCAGCTGCCCCCCATGTGCAGTCGAAACCCCGCCCGCACGTCGTCGACGATCAAGGCTGCGCCCGTCAGGTCGGCGAGCGCCCGCGCCCGTGTCGCGAATGCGCGCGTGGGCAAGGCATGTTCCTTGCCGAGATCGTGCTTGAAGGCCGACACCAGGATCGCCGCCAGATCGTTGCCGGCCTGGTCGACCGCCGCCTCCAGACTGGCGGCATCGTTGTAGTCGTATTGTATCAGGTGAGCCCGATCCTCTTCGGTCACACCGGCGACCGAGGGAGTGCACCAGGGAATGGCGCCGTGATAAGCGCCGCGCGCAACCAACACTTTGCGGCGACCGGTGCCAGCGCGGGCGATAGTGACGCAGGCGGTAGTGGCGTCCGTTCCGTTCTTCGAGAACATCGCCCAGTCCGCGTGAGGGACCGTCTCCACCAGCAGTTCGGCCAGTTCCACCAGCCTTTCGCTGGGCCCGTTCATGGCATCGCCGCGCGCACGCTGATCCGCCGCAGCGGCCTCCACGTCCACATCGTTGTAGCCCAGGATCGTCGGACCCCAGCCGCAGATGAAGTCAATGTATTCGCGGCCGTCCGCGTCCCAGGTGCGGCATCCCTCCGCACGGGAGAAGTATTGCGGGTAGCCCTTCGGCAGCCGTGCCGCGTTCTGGTGGCCCCACATGCCACCTGGAATCACGCGCGTCGCACGTGTGCGCAGGGCAAGGTCCGTGTTTGCAGCCTTCTGGTCCATTCGTGCCTCCTTCCCGCCAGCCGCCAGCATTCTAATCGGATTCGTCCGGGGTTTGCCGCGAAACAGCATTGCGAAGTTTGATATATCATGTATCACTTGCTTGCAAGGTTGTGCCACTGCCCGGAGCGAGGCCTTGCCGCATAGCTGCAGGATAGATGAGCGATGCAACCGATAGTAGGCGTCGTGGCCGACGACCTGACCGGCGGCATGGAGACCGCAGCCATGCTGGTCGCACTCGGCGTCGGCGTGGGTTTCGCGACACGTCCCGACAGCCTTCGAGGCATGCCCGTCGCGCCTGCCATGGTGCTGGCGCAAAAGACTAGGGTCATACCGGCGGCGGAGGCGGTCGCAAAGTCCGAAGCCGCCGCGCATGCGCTTCTGGAGTTGGGCGTGCGGCAGCTTTTCTTCAAATATTGCGCCACGTTCGATTCCACCGACCGCGGCAACATCGGCCCGGTAGCCGAACGGCTTCTGGATATGACGGGCGCTTCCTTCACTGCTTACTGCCCTTCTGGGCCGGTCAACGGACGCACGGTCTATAGCGGGCATCTGTTCGTGGGAACCGAGCTGGTTTCCGATTCTCCCAAGCGCTTTGATCCGCTGACGCCGATGACTGACCCCAACCTGGTCCGCGTGTTGCAGAGGCAAACTGTCGGCCGGGTCGGCTTGTTGCCGCACGCCTCGGTGCGCCAGGGCGGTGAAAAATTGCGCCTCCTCGTCGAGGAACTGGCGGGGCAGGGCGTTCGCCACTTCGTCGCCGATGCCATCTATGACGAGGATCTGGCGGCAATCGCCGCGCTGACCGTCGACTGGAGGGTGATGACCGGCAACGCCCCAATCATGCAGCACTACCCGAATCTGTGGCGTGCGCGCGGTTGGTTGTCTGGCGAAGGCGAGAGGCGCCCTCTGCCTGCCGTCGCCGGGCCTGGCGTCGTGCTGGCGGGAAGCTGTGCGGATCGCACGCTGGAACAGTTGCGCGCCTTCGAGGCGGCGCGTCCGGTGCTCTGGCTCGATGTCGCTTCGGCCGAAGGCGTCGGCCAGGCGCTCGCCGAAGCGCTGCACTGGACGCTCGCCCGGCTGGGCGAAGGCCCGGTCGCCATTGCCACCTCCGCGTCGCCGGACGATGTGCGCCGGGCCCAGGACAGGTTTGGCCGCGACGGCGCCGCACGGTTTGCGGAGGACGTGCTCGGCGCACTCGCCGTCTCGCTGCGCGACGCCGGTGTCCGCCGCTTCCTGGTCGCAGGCGGCGAGACATCCGGCACGGTCGTCGAACGGCTGGGCATCGATCGG
Organism: Rhizobiaceae bacterium; assembly: GCA_016793565.1. Classification (GTDB taxonomy): domain Bacteria; phylum Pseudomonadota; class Alphaproteobacteria; order Rhizobiales; family Rhizobiaceae; genus JAEUMA01. Next base: position 3,396 of record JAEUMA010000078.1, on the reverse strand, counting down.
CTTCACATAGGCGCCTATCAGGGGCCGGGCGTGGCGCGCGCCGTGACCGAGGATGCTGATCCGGTTGCGCTTTGCCTCAAGTCCGGCAAACTCGGCCCCGTCGGCATGTTCCTACCGACGCTGGAATCCATGAAACATCCGGAGGTCTGAACGATGAGCGGAAACGAGGACTTGCGTGTGGCGATCCTCTCGGTCGTCGCTCGACTCGAGGAAAAGGGCTTCAACCACGGCAGCAGCGGAAATGTAAGCTGCCGCCACGGCGATGGTGTTCTCATCACGCCGACCGGCGGCAACAGCGGCAATACCGCGCCGGACGAGATCGTCCGCATCACCTATGACGGAACCGTCATTGGCGAAGGCATGCCCTCCAGCGAGTGGCACATGCATACGCAGATTCTGCGCGCCTTTCCGCATGTCCAGGCCGTGGTGCATACGCACGCCGACGCATGCGTGGCGCTTTCCTGTCTGCGCAAGCCGATCCCGGCATTTCACTACATGGTCGCCGGCTTTGGCGGCGACGACATACGCTGCGCGCGCTACGCCACCTTCGGCACCGCCGACCTCGCCGCATCCGCGGTGGAGGCTCTGGATGGACGCACCGCTTGCCTGCTCGCCAATCATGGTATGATCGCGATGGGCAAGACGCTCGAAGGTGCGTTCAACGCGACGATCAAGCTTGAAACGCTGGCCCGCCAGTACATTCTTGCGTTGCAGGCGGGGGAGCCTGTTCTGCTTCCCCCGGAAGAGATGGCCAGGGTGCGCGGCAAATACGGCAGCTACGGCGCCGGCCGCGTCCCCGGCTGAGATGGTGCCCGTCGCGTTTTGTATGTCAGAGGTGCGCTGCGGGAGTGATTCGCGTTGATGGGAGCGATGTCGGGCACGAGGTTGGACATGCAGGATATCGAAGGAATTCAGAGCGCGAGCCTCTCGTCGCAAATCTATCTCAGGCTGAGGCAGCAGCTGATGTCGGCGCACTTTCAGCCCGGCGAACGGCTCAAAATCCGGGATCTGGCCCAGCGGCTGGGCACCAGCGAGACGCCGGTCCGAGAGGCATTGTTCCAGCTCGTCAAGGACGGCGCGCTGGAAATGAAACCGGGCTACTACATCCGCGTCCGCCGCGTGAATCTAAAGGAATATCTCGAACTGCGCGATATCCGGCTGCTTCTGGAGCCCCACGCGGCACTGCAGGCTTTGCCCAACATCGACGACGCCTTCGTCGAGGCCCTGTGCGCTACACATCAGCGGTTCGTGGATGCCGAGCGGACCAAGGATTATCCCGTTGCCCTGCAGGCGAATTACGATTTCCATTTCGATGTCTATCGAAAGTCCGGCATGCCGCACCTGATCGAGATTCTCGAGCGGCTCTGGATACAGGTAGGACCGCTTCTGACGCTGCTCTATCCGCACGGTCATCCGACCTATGACGGCCGCCACCAGCATCTCGCGGTGCTGGATGCGCTCCGCGCGCGCGACAGCGAGGCGGTCCGCAGGGCGTTCGAACAGGATCTGATCGAAGGTGGCCGCAACTTCATCGAGTACCTGACCGCGATCGAAGGCAAGGAATTGCCGCTGATCGAGGAACAGCCGGCCGCCCGTTCCGGCCGGCGCAGGGCCTGAAGACGTATCGGGGAGGGGCAGTCATGGGCATTCGCGACGCCAATGGCGAACTGGCCGCACGCGCCGCCCGCGTCATGGCCGGCGGGCACCTCAGCCCGAGCCGCAGGCTGGGACACCCGATCGCGTTCCGCCGCGCTTCCGGGCCGTATCTCTACGACGCGAACGACCTTCGCTACACCGACTTTCACTGCGGCTTTGGAGCCAACGTCCTCGGCCACTGCCATCCCGCTATTTCCGCGCGCGTGTCGGAGGTGGGCCAGGAGATCGACCTGATCGGCGCGGGCATCACCGAACTGGAGGTCGACACCTGCGAGGCGATCGCCCGCCACATTCCCTGCGCCGAGCTGGTCGCGCTCTGCAACAGCGGCTCGGAGGCGACCTACCACGCGCTGCGGCTGGCCCGCGCCGCTACGGGCCGCAAGACGATCGTCAAGTTTCAGGGCGGCTACCATGGCTGGCACGACGCCGTGGCCATGAACGTCCAGTCGTCGGCCGAAGGCATCGGCCGCTACGACCCGCTCTGCGCCGGGATCCTGGAGGACACGGCCCGCCACACCGCGGTGTTGCCCTATAACGACGCCGGCGCGGTCGAGGCGTTCATCCGCGACAACCCCGGCGAGGTCGCAGCCATCATCATCGAGCCGATCGCCCACAACATCGGCTCCGTGATTGCCCGTCACGAGTTCCTTGCCGATCTGCGGACCATCGCCACCGAGCACGGGGTCGTGCTGATCTTCGATGAGGTCATAACCGGCTTCCGCCACGCGCTCGGTGGCTACCAATCGATCTGCGGAGTCGCGCCGGACCTGGCGACCTTCGGCAAGGCGGCGGGCTCCGGCTATCCCGTCGGCATCGTCGCCGGCCGCCGCGACATCATGGAGCGCGTGGGCCGAACCGGGGAGGGCTCCGTCTTCATGGGCGGAACCTTCAACGGAGCGCCTTCGTCGCTCGCCGCGGTGCAGGCTACGATCGGCGAACTTTCAAGGCAGGGTATTTACGAGCGGTTGAACGAGCTTGGCGCGCGTATGCGCGCCGGCCTTGACGACATCGCCGGGCGGCTCGGCCTGGAGGCGCAGAGCGCAGGTTTCGGCTCGGTTTTCCTGCTCTATTTCTTCGCCGGGCCCTACAGCCGCTACGACGACCTGCTCGCCAATGACGACGCGACGGATCTTGCGTTCCGGCGGTCCATGATCGAACACCGCCTGATCAGCCAGCCGCTGCCGCTGAAGCGGATGTATCTGTCGCTGGCGCACACGCCGGAAATCATCGACGGATCGCTGAACCTGATTGAGGATATTCTGAAGCGGTGGAAGGCGGCGGCTTGAAGGCGGGCTCCTCTCATACGGCGACCGCCGGCCGGGCCCCGAGATAGGCGAGGATACCTTCGCCGCCGCGCACGATGTCGCCCACCAGCGCCTCGCGCGCGGCGACGCCGTCATGGTTGGCGAGCGCGCGCATGACGTTCACATGCTCCTCGGCGCCGAGATAGTGGTCGTCCGCTTCGCGGTAGTACACTTTCAGGATCGGTCCCATCGACACCCACAGGTTCTCGATCTGGCTGAGCAGCATCTTCATTCCCGACAGCCTGTAGACGCCGAAATGGAACTCGCGGTTGAGGCGGATGGAGTTGAAATTGTCGCGCGCGTGGCTGACCTTCACGAAACGGTTGTGGCAGTCCGCGAGCCGCTCGATATCCTCCGGCGTCGCGTTGGCCGCGCCCTCCTCGGTGGCGAGGCCTTCGAGCGCGATGCGCATCTTGCGGATTTCGAGATAGCGGCC
>JAEUMA010000069.1 GCA_016793565.1 Rhizobiaceae bacterium | reverse complement strand
CACGATGCAGGCCGCAGCAAAGACCCTCGGCCAGCACATCGCGCCAGACCCGTCGGGCGCCATAGGTGCGGTCGCTGCTCTTGAAGCTGCGGTCGATTTTCGTCACCAGCACGTCGTCCTGCCGAGCGCGAGCGCTGGGGCTGCGGTTGAGCCAGGCATGGAAGCCCGAGCGGGAGACATCCAGCGCCTCGCACAGCCATGCCACCGGCCAGATACCCCGGTGCCTCGCGATGAAAGCGAACCTCATGTCACTTCCCTCGCGAAGTAGGCTGCGGCCTTTTTTAGGATGTCGCGCTCCGCCTTCAGCTTCGCCACTTCCTTGCGCAGCCGGTCGATCTCAAGCTGCTCGGGTTTCATCTGCCCATGGCCGGGAAACGCATGCTGCGGATCGGATTCCGCCTCCCTGACCCACTTGCGCAACACATTCTCATGAAGATCCAGATCACGGGCAGCCTGCGCAACCGCCACGCCTCGATCCTTCACCAACCTCACCGCCTCTAGCCTGAACTCGCGGCGGAACTTCCTTCTCTGCATTCCAACTCTCCAGCTCCGTCAAACACCTTATCTCGGTGTCCACGAAACCAGCAGCAGGCCATGCCTTCATCCGCGAATTGGGTGTCGCCGGGATCATCTTCGGCACTCGCCGACCGCTAGGTATGCAGCGTTTCACCGCAGTGCACGAACCTGACCATCAGCCGACGCGCGACGACGTGCGTTGTCCCGAAGACCTTGCCGACTATAAGCGGCGCTAACGTGAATTCCGCGCGTACGACCATCGCCAACCGCCTCTCCGGCACACCGAAATATGAGATCGGGTGCATCGCCGTCGTTCCGACCGGCATTTGAAGGGGCTCGCAATAAACGCGCCCAATTCAAGCGCTTGCCCAGCGGGCCCTGAGTCGCGGCGTGTCGGCTATCAGCTTGCGCGTTTCCGGGCTGACGGGGTCGGCAAAGACTCGCGCCGTTTCTCCCGTTTCGACGATCCGGCCGGCCATCAGGATAGCGACCTCGCCGGCGATGCTCGGCACCAGAGCCAGATTGTGGGTCACGAAAATCAGCGACAGATCGTTCTCTCGCCTCAGGCGGTCCAGCATCTCCACGATCACCGCCTGGATCGAGACATCGAGCGCGGAGGTGATCTCGTCGCAGATCAGGAGGCGGGGCTTCACGATCAACGCGCGGGCGATCGCCACCCGCTGCCGCTGACCGCCGGACAGTTGGTGCGGATAGCGCTCGCCCATGGATGCCGGCAAGGAGACCTGAACCAGCGCCTCGGCCACGCGCAACCGCGCCTCGACTCGCGAGACCGGCTCAAAAGTTTCCAGCGCTGCTTGCAACGACTGCTCGATAGTGCGGCGCGGGTTGAGCGAGGCATAGGGGTTTTGGAATATATACTGGATGTCGCGTCGCGCCTTAGCCGCTCTTCGACGGCTCGTCGGCGCAAGCTCTACCCCGCCGAACCGAAGCGTTCCGGACTGGTCGGCGTGCAGGCCGGCTATGCATCGGGCAAGCGTGGTCTTGCCCGAGCCCGACTCGCCAACGATCGCAAGGCAGCTGCCAGGCGTTAGCGCGAGATCGATCCCGTGCAACACCTGGCGTGCACCGTGCCGGGCTGCAAGATCGCGGATCTGCAACAGCGCCTCACCTACACCGGATATGAGGGAAATGCGCGCCGCTTCTGCCGCAGTCCCACCCGGCTCAAGCGGATGGAAGCAACGGACGCTATGATCGGTCGCCAGCAGAAGTTCAGGGGGTTCCTCGGCACAGATTGCGGTGGCCGCGGTGCAGCGCGGGGCAAAGCTGCAACCGGCTGGGCGGGCCCCGGGATCGGGCGCCTGCCCGGGAATGCCGCGAACGGCTTCGTCACTGCCGAGGTCGGGCACCGCGCGCACCAGCGCCTGCGTGTAGGGATGGCGCGGCCGGCGCAGCACGGCGTCGACCGGTCCCATCTCGACTATGCGACCGGCATACATCACCGCCACGCTTTGCGCGAGCGACGCCACCACCGCAAGGTCGTGGCTGATGTAGACGGCCGCCACCCCATGCAAGCTGCAGAGCTGGCGCACGATATCGAGGATGTGGGCCTGTGTCGTCACGTCCAGCCCGGTGGTCGGTTCGTCCATGACGATGACGCGCGGCCTGTTGGCGAATGCCATTGCGATGGCGACCCGCTGCTGCTGCCCGCCCGAAAGCTGGTGCGGATAGGAATCGAGGAAGGCCGCCGTCGCCGGCAGCCTGACCTCGCCGAGCAATTCGTTCAGGCGCGCCTCGGCGAGCGGCACTCCGTCCTTGCCGCATTCGGCCAGTTGGGTCCTGATCCGCAGGGCGGGATTGAGTGCCGTTCCGGGATCCTGCGGCACGTAGCAGATCACGCTGCCCCGCAGCGCCGCCTGCGCGTCGGCGTCTAGATCCTGCACGAGCCGGCCGGCCAGCCGCACGCGGACTCCCTCAGCCGGTTCGAGACTGCTCCGGAAATGATTGAGCAGCGCCAGCCCCGCCGTCGTCTTACCTGATCCGGATTCCCCGACCAGGCCCAACACTTCGCCGGCCCGCAACCGGAAGCTCACATCCGCGACGATATCGATATCGGTGCCCGCCCGAAGGACCGCCAGCCGTTCTACCGCCAACGCCGGAGTCTCGCCTGCCGTCATCGCGAGGTCTCCGCCGCCGTCGCGCCGCTCCGGCGCGCCAGCGCATCTGTGACCAGGTTGACGCCGATCGTCAGCAGGACGATCAGAATGACGGGGGCCAGCACCGGCCATGGGTTGGAACCCATGCCGATGCGGTTCTCGTTGATCATCAGCCCCCAGTCGGGGGTCGGCGGCTGCTGGCCTAGGCCGAGGAAGCTCAGCCCTGCGATGAGCGCGATCGAGTAGGTGTAGCGCAGCCCGAGCTCCACCAGCAGCGGCACGGAAATGTTGGGCAGGATCTCGCGCAGCAGGATGCGCAGCGGCGGCGTCCCGATCGCCTCGGCATGGCGCACGAAATCCTCGCCCGCCACGCGAAGCGTGCCTGCCCTGGCCACGCGAGCGACCTGTGGCGCATGCACGGCGGCGACGACCAGCACGACAAGCCAGGGATCCGAGCCGAGTATGCTGAGAAAGAGCAGCGCGAAGATCATCTGCGGAAATGCCAGGGCGACGTCCAGCAGCCGCATGATCGCCTCGTCCGCGGTACCCTTGAGAAACCCGGCGGCCATGCCGAGCAGCGCCCCCGCCGCCACGCCGAGCACCGTCGCTACCGCGGCAAGACCCAGCGTCCGGTAGCCGCCGCTCAGCACGCGCGACAACGCGTCCCGGCCCAGCGCGTCGGCGCCGAGCCACAGGGTGCCGCCCGGCGGCTGGAAAGGCGCGCCGACGAACTCCTCGGGCGAGTAGGGCGAAAGGAAGGGTCCGGCCAGCGCAAGGAACGCCACGAAGCCCACGCATGCGATGCCGACGGTCGCCAGCCCGGTACGCGACCCGCTTAGCGATGCCATGTACCGGTCCGCAGTTTGGGGGTCACCAGCACGGTCACCAGGTCGGCTATCAGGTTGACGGTGACGTAGAAGGTTGCCAGCAGCAGCACGGTCAGTTGGATGACCGGAATGTCGCGCGCAGTGACGGCGTTGATCAGGCCCTGGCCAATTCCCGGGAAGCCGAAGATGTACTCGACGATCACCACCCCGCCGGCGAGGTAGGCGAAGGTCAGCGCGATCACCTGGAGGGTCGGGCCGAGTGCGTTCGGCAATGCGTGCACCAGCACCAGGCGCCGCCGTCGCAGGCCCTTGAGGCGACCCATCTCCATATAGTCGCTCTCCAGGACCTCGATCATCGAGGCGCGGATCATGCGGAAAATATAGGGAAACACCACCAGCGCCAGTGTCAGCACCGGCAGCACCAGGATTGCTGGCCGCGTGAAGACGGAGCTGTTCGGGGGAACCATCGACACCGGCGGCAACCAGTGGAACACCACGGTGGAGAACATCGCGATCAGCCCGATGGCGATGACGAATTCCGGCGCCGCGGCGAGGCCGAGGGCGGCGACCGTCATCGTGGCGTCGGCGCCGCTGTCCTTGCGTACCGCCGCCAGAATGCCGGCGGCAATCGCAACCGGAACCGCCACGATGACGGTGATGGCGAGCAGGGTGAAGGAGTTGGCGACGCGTGGCATGACCTGCGGGATGATCGGCTTCTGGTTGGCCAGCGACACGCCGGCATCGCCCGACAGCAGCCCGGTCAGCCAGCGCCAGTACTGGACCGGAGCAGGATCGTCCAGGCTCAGTTGTGTGCGCAGCGCCTCGAGGCGCTCGGGCGTCGCCGAGCGTCCGAGAACCGCCTGCGCCGCGTCGCCAGGCAGGTATTGCGTCGCCACGAACACGACGACGGAGACCAGAAACAGCGTCACCAGTCCGAGCAGCACGCGCCGGACGATCAGGCGAAAAACGACCCCTTCGAACAAGGATCAGGCCATCCATGCCGTTCGGAAGCCGAAATTGCCGAGCGGGATGCCGGTCGCGGCCGGCACGAAGCCATTCACATTGGCCGCCATCAGGTCGACGCCCTGGTTGAAGGACGGAATGATGTAGCCGCCGCGCTCGAAGTCGATCGCCTGCATGGCGCGCAGCAGTTCGCAACGCTTGGCCTGGTCGGGCGTCGACTGTGCTTCATTGTAGAGGCGCGCATAGTCGGCATCGTTCCAATGCGTGTCGTTGTAGGGCGCGCCCTCGAGGCTGGACTGCACGACCTGCCCCATGAACGGCGCATAGTACCAGATGTCCTGCGCGAACGGCCACTTCGTGTACTGCTCGCCGAAGAAGATGTCGGGCGTGACCTGCTTGACGTTGATCGTCACGCCGGCGTCCTTGGCCTGCTGGGCGAAAACCTGCGCGGACTGCACCACGCCGGCGGCGATGTCGGACGTCACCAGTTCCACCACCAGGTTTTCCTGACCCGCCTTCTTGAGAAGCGCCTTGGCCTGTTCGATATCGCGCGCCCGCTGCCAGCCCTGATCGTAACACGCGTCGGCCGGAGAAAACACATCAGCGCCGACCGCGGCATAACCGCTGAAGGCCAGGTTGACGATCTGTTGGCGGTCGATCATCAGCCGGAACGCCATGCGCACGTCGGGATTGTCGAAGGGCGGTTGGTCGACCCGCATGACGAACGGCGTCCACTGGCCGGGCTTGGACACGAGCTTGGTGATCGCGCCGCCCTCACCGATCTGGTTGACCAGGGCGAGCGGAGCCTGGGCGAACACGTCGATCTCGCCGCCCTGCAACGCGTTGAAGGCTGCGGTCGCGTCGGCGAACGAACTGATGATCGTCACCGAATCCAAAAGCGGCTCGCCCTCCCGCCAGTAGCCGTCGAAGCGGGTGAACACACCCTGCTCGCCGGGCACGAATTCCTTGTACTGGAAGGCGCCGGTGCCGATCGGATTGGCCGGGTCGTAGCCGACCGGCACGATGGAATACATGTGAGATGCGGAGATGAGGTCGGGGAAGGCCGCGTAGGGCGACAGCGTCGGAAGGCGGATTGTGCGCTCGTCCAAAATCTTGAGATTGGCCAGATCCACCGGCTTGAGCCCCGATGCGCCGGCAAAGGGGGCGTCGGGATTGGCGACGCGGCGGAAGGAAAAGGCGACGTCCTCGGCGGTGACCGCCTTACCGTTATGGAACTTGAGGCCGGGGCGCAGGCGGATCGTCCACTCGGTCGCATCGGCATTCGCCTCCAGCGACTCGGCCAGCGCATTGACGACCTTGCCGTCCGGGTCGAGCTGCACCAGCCCCTCGTAGAGCGCGAAGACCCGCGCGGTGTCGGGCACCGTGATACTGCCATGGGCGTCCATGGTGTCGGAGCTGCCGCCACCCAGGA
>JAEUMA010000061.1 GCA_016793565.1 Rhizobiaceae bacterium | reverse complement strand
GGCGGAGGCCAGCGTGGCGTCTCGAAGTTCCCGATACGCCAGCGCCAGCAGTTCGAGGCGGGCCCGGCCGGCCGTCGTCGGTTCGGGCGCGACCGGCGCGGGCGGGCCGGAGCCGGCGGCGGAGTCGGTGTTGGCCGCGGCGGGCGTCGGCCGGAACGGAGATCCGTCTGGGCGGCGCGCGTCGGGTTGGCGGACGCGACAGCGCATGAACCCGGTTAGGTCGTGCGCAGGTCGTTGCGCGGCAGTTCCTGGGCGACGCGGCTGGCGTCGAGCGCCTTTGGATCCAGCCGCAGCGGCGGAGCCTTGAAAACCGGCCGGTCCCAGAGCACGTCCTCCCGCGTCGCCGTGCGCACCATCGCGGGCGGCGCGGGATCGGGTTTCGGATGAGGGTGAGGGACGGGAAATGCCATGACAGGCAGGTCGGTAACGCTGACCTCAGATCGGTTGGAAAGTGCCGCCACTGAAGGTGAAAAATCCGGGGTGCGCTTCAGTTTCGCTCTCGCAGTCGCGGCCGGGGATTCACGGTGAAGGGCAGGTCGCGGTGCATCTGGTGCAGCGTGGGCAGGGCGGGGGCGCGGAAGAGCGGCTTGCCGCCCGACTGGGCTTCGGCCTGCGTCACGAGATGCACCGATTCGCGGTCGCGCGCGTCGGGCGCCGGCTGGAGGCGGAGGAAATGCAGGGGCAGCTTCAAGCGGGCTGGCAGTCGGGGTAACCGAGGATATCGGCATCCCCCGCATGGGATTGAGAGAAAAAGCGCCCTTGCCCAGCGACCGGGCGCCGCTCAACTTGGGCGCGCCTGCTCCAACCCCGTGTCTCGTGCCGTGCGCCGCGCGCCCGGGCATGCCCCAGAGTTCAGGAGCGGTCCCTTTCTTCGTTCCTCCGTTTGTAACCTCGTTAATCCCCTCCTATGAGCAGTACCTCAGTCAGCAACGACGGCATCGTTCCCAACGCCAAGCGGCTGTTGTGGGCGGGCTTCATGGCCATCTTCGCCGCCGGCATGGGATTCGGCATCCGCGGCGGCATCTTCGACAACTGGGCCGGTGAGTTCGGCTTCACGGCCACCCAGTTGGGTGCGATCGGTGGCGCCGGCTTCACGGGGTTCTGCTTCGGCATCATCATCGGTGGCGTGGTCTGCGACAAGATCGGCTACGGCAAGCTGGTGATCGCCGCGTTCGCCTGCCACGTGCTGTCGGCCTTTGTCACCTTCGGCGCGAGCACGCCGCAGAACGCCTATCAGATGCTGACGATCGGCATGTTCATCTTCGCCTTCGCCAACGGCACGCTCGAGGCCGTCTCCAATCCGCTCGTCGCAACGCTCTTTCCCAACAACCGCACGCACTATCTCAACATCCTGCACGCGAGCTGGCCGGTCGGCATTCTCGCGGGCGCGGTCGTCAGTTGGGTGCTCGACGACAAGATGCAGGTCGGCTGGAAGATCCAGCTCGCCCTCTACCTGGTGCCGACGGTCGTGTACGGCCTGATGTTCATGGGGCAGAAGATGCCCAAATCGGAAGCCGCGCAGAAGGGGGCGATCTTCGGCGAGATGCTCAAGCCGGTCGGCCTGCTCGGCGCTGCGGTCGCGTGCTACCTGCTGTCGCTGTTCGTTTCCGGTCCGCTGGCCGGCCTGCTCGGCCGGGAGTCCTTCCCCCCCGCGGTCGGCTATGCGGTCGCCGGCGCGATGCTCGTGGTCGTCGGCGTCCTGACGCGCTTCTCGCTCGGCTCGATCCTGCTCTTCGTGCTGTTCATCACCCACGCGCTGGTCGGCGCGGTGGAGCTCGGCACCGACGGCTGGATCGCCAACATCACCGGCAACCTGTTCACGTCCGAGCAGGGCAAGTGGCTCCTGATCTGGACTTCGGCTGTGATGTTCGGCCTGCG
>JAEUMA010000002.1 GCA_016793565.1 Rhizobiaceae bacterium | reverse complement strand
GGCACGAAATATGGGAGAATTCCGTTTTTGCGGAGCCGCTTGAGATGCTCGACGTAAAATTCGGGAGTCGAGTCCACCACCATGTTGGCCCATGCCGCCAGCACTTTGGGGTCTTCCAGGTGCGTGCCTTTGACGTCGTCCATGGTGTTCATCGACATGATGTCCCACAGCGTCGTGCCGGTCGTCACGGTCACGAACTCCGGCTTGGGGTCCAGTTCCGTGAGCATGTGGCGGGTGTCGTAGTCCAGCCACTTCGCCTTGGCGTCGTCCGTATGCGGCGAGAACGAGATCGAGCCGCCGACCTGAATGATCATGTCCGGCACGGCTTCCTTCACCCGCTTCAGCAGGTAATTGTAGTGGTCGAAGTTCGTCGAGCCCATGCCGGTGGCCGGATTGCGGACGTGGAAGTGCAGCATGGTCGCGCCTGCCTCGTAGCAATCCACCGCGATCTGCACCTGCTCGTCCCAGGAAAGCGCGATGTCAGTGGCGTCGCCCGGCAGCCATGCCGGCCCGTAAGGCGCCGCCGTGATGATGAGCGGCGCCATGTTCTCCGGCAGGATCGAATTGTCTGTGTAGTACATAGGGGTAGTCCTCCTGTTAGATGGCAGCCGCCGCCGCCACCGCTGCGTTGACCGGCTTGTAGAAAGCCGGACCGTTGCTCGTGACCTGATCCTTCACGAATTGCGTTTGAGGGGGCTCGTCCAACCGGCGCGATGGGCGTGCGCTTCGTTCAGCGCCCGGCCAATCTCAGCCGTCAGCCTGTCTATGACAGCAGTCCACTCGGCGGTTCGCTCGGTGCGCACCGCCGGCGGCAGGCCTTCGGTCGCCCTCAGCGCGCCCTCGGCCTCGGCGAGCTCCTCGCACATGTCGCAAAAGTCCCCGCTGGTGAGCATCAGCTCGTCGATCGTCCGATGCTCGGCGGGGAACCGCCGCAGCGCGGCCGCCTGCCCTGCCTCCCGTAGCGATAGCTCAACCATGCGTGTCGTTTCCCCCCACTCCCTGCCGGTGCCGGCATTCGTTGGTGGGGACCGTAGACCTCGGGGACCGGAAAACCGCGTAATTAACGGCGGTAACGCAGCGTTGACGAAGGTGAAATCTGCACGACTACCTCGTCAATTCGGTAGGAAGGCAGTGTGATATTGCAATCCGCATTCGTTCCGAAACACGCTGGCGCGCTTGAGTTTGGAAGTCTGCCGCGCTCCCGTGGAGCTTTGGGTTTGGAGTCAGAAACTAGGCCACGAACACCGGATGACCGCGCTCGGCTCGTATGGGCACCTTCGCGAAGTCGCAAAGCTCCTGACGATGAGATCGCTTTGGAATGCGCGCGCGAACAATGACGAAGGAAGAACGGAACTGTCAGCGCTGCTGAAGAGGCAATGCTGATACCGGTTCTGGCCGCATTGCGGAGACAGCCGTTCAAGGCCTGAAATCAGCCTGCGTGACCACCTGGTGGCCATTCGGTGAACTAGTGCCGGCAGTCGCGGCCATAGTCAAAAACAATTATGTCTTACGTTTCAGTTGGTTAGCTTGGCGCACCCGACAGGATTCGAACCTGTGACCTCTGCCTTCGGAGGGCAACGCTCTATCCAGCTGAGCTACGGGTGCACGCCTGCGCCAACTCTGCCTGCCGGCGCTTGCGATAGCGCCCGCCGTAGACGGCACGCCGCTTCATAGCCGAAGCCTCACCGCGCATCAACCGGCAATCCATCGTGGATCCCACGCCGCGCGGCAAGGTCGGCGCTAATCGGCAGCCCCAAGCCCGACGAGCCTCTGACGCTCGTGCGATATCGCCAGACCACATACGGGCGATATCGACCTTCACCAACACTTCGGACGACGACGGGCCGATCCCCACCTGGCCGTAAACATGCTGATCCTCACATTGGGCGCCGAGGATGATGGTAGCGAGCGGTGTCAGGACCCGCGACTGCCGGATAGTCGGACGGGCGTGACGGGACGCCCGGCACCTTCAGGCGACGATACCGGGACGGCGGCGGCGGCGGTCCAGCATGACTATGGCAAGCCCGCTGCCCACCACCAAGAGGATCCCCGCAATCGCCAGGCGGTTGGGGAACTGGCCGAACACCAGCAGCCCGGAGATCACCGCCCAAACCGTGAAGCAGTAGTAGAAGGGAGCGACCACCGCCGTCGGCCCGATGCGGTAGGCCATGAAGATGAAGAAATGCCCGAAGATCAGGAACAGGCCTGAGCCGGCCAGCAGCGCCAGATGGCGCGGGGTCGGCTGCGCCCAGTCTTCCAGGGCAACATGCATGATCCCCGCCCCGATCAGAACGATAAGGACGGCAGAAACCGCGACTATCATTCCCGGCACGTTGGAGCCCACTCGGCGTCCGGCGATGTCGCGCGCGGCGCAGAACACGGCGTTGGCGAGCGCCAGCAGGGCGTATACGGATATGCCCTGCCTGGTCGGCTGAGCGACCATCAGGGCGCCGGCGAAACCCAGGCCGATCAGGGCCATCCGGGCCGCTCCGATGCGCTCCCCAAACAGCAGCGCCGTGCCCAGCAGCACCAGCAGCGGCGTGATCTGGCCGAGCGCGCTGGCATCGGCAATCTGCATGTTGGCGAGCGCCACGACATAGGCGAGGATGGCGGCCAACTCCAGCAGATTGCGCGTCAGCACCCGTCCATCGAACATCAGCCGCGCCTGACGAACATAGCCGGTACCGAACAGCAGCGGAACGCTCCACAGCAACGCCGAAATTCCGCGCAGGAACAGGACCTCATAGGGCGGCAGTCCTTCCGTCGCCAGTTTCATCAACGTGTCGTTGAGGACATAGGAACCCGTCGCGACGATCATGAAGAGCGGCCCATGAAACGGGGCGTATTGAGAATGCATCAGCTGCTCGCGACGGTGGTGGAAGTGGTCAAGATATAGTCACGCCAAGCAGGTCGGGAAATCCGTCCGTGCCCTATTCGGTTGGACCAGAAAGCCGTGTCGCTCCGGCGACAGCAGGCTCGCCTTCGCCCTCGCCCGCCGAATTAGCGGTTGCGCTGGCGGGATTTATTTGAAAGCTTCCGGCACGTTCGGCGACGGTGCAGGAGGAAAAGCATGCCCACCTACAATTTCAGCGGCACGATCGCCGAGGGCGAGGAATATTCCGTCAGCCAGTCGGTCGACTCCTACGACGGCACCGCGATGACCGTGAACGGCACGGCCAAGGCCGGTTCGGACTATGAGCCGATCAACCTCAGTCTGACCGGCACGGGCACGTTCTCCTACACGCTCCAGACCATCAACGACGACATCTATGAAGGCAACGAGGTTTTCTACATCGACTACGATGTCGACCTCGTCGCCGGCAGCTTCGACGACAACGTCAACGGCCGCATCACGGTCACGATCGACGACGAGGCGGACCGGCCGACGCTGTCGATTGAAACGATCACCGTCGCCGAAGGCGATTCCGACGCCGTCCGCTACATCAAGATCACGGCATCGGGCAAAGCCGCGCAGGACTACACGATCACGCTTTCGGCTACCGGCGGCACGGCGATGGAGGATTCGGACTATTCTCTCTCTAGCACGCCGGTGGTCATGCAGGCGATGAAGACAGAGGTTCTGGTGCCGATCACCATCTTCGGCGACAATACGGTGGAGCCCAACGAGACGATCAACCTGCGCGCCGTCAGTTCGGTCGCCGGCGTCGCCACCAGCGTCTTCACCATCCTCAACGACGATGAGGACGGCGGCTCATCCGGTCCCGTCGTCACGCTCACGGTTGATGACGGCACCGCGTTCGAGGGCACGCACACGGTACTCAACTACACGGTCTCGGAGTCCGTGCCCTACGCCATCGACGTGACGGTGGACGTGCCGTCGCAGTACGGGACGCAACTCGCCGACGTGACGTTCCGCATCCCAGCCAACACCAGTTCGGGTTCCACCGTGCCGTTGCTCCTCGCGCTCACCGATGCGCAGCGCGAGCAGATCAAGGCCTACGGAGTGACCTATTCTGCGGTGCCGGTAACCGGCACCGAGACCGTCTCGTCCGGCACCGCCGGCAACGCCGTCGCCTCCCTCCAGGTCAGCGTGGCGGACGAACTGGCCTATAATCTTCTCAATCCCGGCGCCGACCAACAGAGCGTCGCGGAAGCGCGCGCGCTAATGATCGCGGTCGCCCAGGACGTGTTCGGTCCCGATGCCGTCCACACTTCCGACGCTTCCCTGGAGGCGGCGGACACGGCGGCGGGCAACGCCAAGCTGCTGGTCGGACTGGCGCGCGCGGCCGAGATGCTAGGCCTGTCCGAGGAAGGCGCGGCATTCTACACCGCCCTGGGCACAGGCCTGGACAGCGCGCAGAACGACGCGGAGCGGTTGGAACTGTCGGCGGTGGCATTCGCCGGGCTTTTCAACCTCGTCGCATCAGCGGATTTTTCGGGACCGTCGGGCAGTGGCCTTGGCGCCGAGATCACGACACTCGACCTCAGCAGCCTGTTCCTGCCCAGCCTTACCGCCGCGGCGCCAAGCGGCACCGCCACGCTCGCCTACGCCAGCTTTGAAGGCGCAGTGCAGGACGCGCTGGCCACCCAGTATATCGCCGGACTGCCGGCCACGGGGCTGCAGGTCACGTTTACGGAAGTGGCGGGCGTCGAAGGCGCCAACACCTTTGCGGCGTCGAGCGCCGACGACCTGTTTCTGGTCGACGATGCCGGCGACCAGACGTCGGAAGCCTCCGGCGGCGGCTACGATCTTGTGGTGGCGAGCGTCGACTACACGATCGGCGCCGAGGTGGAAGCACTGAAACTCGTCGGCGAGGCCGTTTCTGGCACCGGAAACGGGCTCGACAACCTGATCCTCGGCAACGAGCTCAGCAACCATCTGCTCGGCGGCGACGGTGACGATACGCTGGCCGGCGGCGAAGGCGACGATACTTTCGAGGCGGGGTCTGGCGACGACGTGATTCTCGGCGGGGAAGGCACCGACACCGTGGTCTTCAACTTCGAGCGCGCCGCGCTTTCGGTGCAGCTTCTGCCGGACGGCAAGGTCTATGTCGAGGAACCTGATAGCGGCGGCACCGACATCCTGGTCGACGTAGAGCGCGTCGACGTCACCGACGGGGCGCTGCTGTTCGGCCTGGACAGCGAAAACCTGTCCTTCGCCTATCGCATCTATGCCGCCGCCTACGGCCGCACGCCCGACGAGGCCGGCTTGCTTTTCTGGACCAACGTACTCGACCAGCGCGGCGACGGCCCGCCCGACGTCGACGACAAGGAGTTCGTCGCCAGCTTCTTCCTGACCGCCAACGAGTTCATCGACGTCTATGGCGAGAACCCGACCAACGAGGAATATATCAACAAGCTCTACCAGAACGTGCTGCACCGCGAGGCGGACCAGGACGGCTACGATTTCTGGCTGGGCAAGATCGAAGAAGGCGAAGGCCGCGACGACATGCTGATCTATTTTACCGACAGCGTCGAGAACCTGCAGAACACCGCCCCTGACTTCGACAACGGCGTCTGGGTGCTCTGAACACCCTACGCCGCTCAGGCAGCTGACATGACTGTTGGCGCGGAAGTACCACCGCGCGTGGTGCTGGCGGCAAGCCTCCGCTCCAGGCGGCCGGCATACAGCGAAAGCGGCCAACACAGCGAGAAATAGATCAGCGAGGCGGTGCCGAACACCATCACCGGCTCGAAGGTGACCGTGTTCACCTGCACCGCTGCCCGCGTCAGTTCGGTGAGGCCGATCAGCGAGGCGACTGAGGTCGACTTGACGATCTGCACCATGAAGCCGACCGTTGGCGGCAGCATCAGCCGCGCGGCCTGCGGAATAATCACCAGCCGCAACGTCTTGACGAAGCGGAACCCCAGGGCGGTCGAAGCCTCCCACTGGCCTTTCGGGATCGATTCGATTGCGCCGCGAAAAATCTCGCCGAAGAAGGCGCTGCCGTTGAGGCAGAAAGTGACGGCAGCGGCTGTCCAGGGGTCGGGGCGATAGCCGAGCAGCGAAGAGCCGTAATAGGCCATGAAGAGCTGGATCAGCAGCGGCGTGCCCATGAAGAATTGGGTGTAGGCCGCGGCCAGCCAGCGCAGCGGCCGTGCGGGCGCAACCCGGACGGCCGCCACGACCATGCCCAGCGCGCCGCCGCCGACGAAGGCGATCACGGCAAGCAGGATGGTCCAGCGCGTCGCCATCAGCAGGAAATAGAGTTCGTTGGGGCCGAATTCGCGCAAGCTCATGTTTTCCACCGGAACATGAGCTTGCCGAGGCCGGTGAGCGCCAGGCTGGCGGCCTGCACGACGACGAAGTAGATGACGGCGACGATGATGTAGACCTCGAAGCTGCGGAAGGTCTGCATCACCAGGTTGTTGGCGATGGCGGTCAGTTCCTCCGCGGCGATGGCGCCAACAACGGATGTGCCCATCAGTTGCAAGATGAACTGGGCCGACAGCGCTGGATATACAGCGCGAACGGCGGGCGCCAGCACGACGTGGCGGATGATGCGATAGGGACGCAGGCCGAGCGACTTGGCGGCTTCGATCTGACCGCGGTCGATCGATTCGACGCCGGCGCGCAGGATCTCGGTGGCATAAGCGCCGAGATGGATCGACAGCGCGATGATGGCCGCCGTGTTGCTGGAGAATTTGAGACCGATCAGCGGCAGCGAGAAGAATACGATGTAGAGTTGGATCAAGAGTGGCGTGTTGCGGATCAACTCGACATAGGCCGACAGGACGACCGATAGCCAGCGTGGCCCGAAACTGCGGCCGACGGCGCCGAGAACGCCGATGGCCGTGCCGAACAGGATCGACAGGACGGCGAGCTTGAGGGTCTGGACCAGACCAGCAAACAGCGCATCCAGATGTACGAGAACGGGGCCGAACTGAAGAACGGTGGTCATGGCTCTGCCGTCCCGCGACAATCAGGCCGGGGCCGCCGAAGCGGCCCCGCGCAGACAAACGCCATCCGATCAGAAAACCGGAAGCGTCGGCAACGGCTGATTGCGATACTTCATCGACAGCGCCTCGAGCGTGCCGTCGAGCTTGAGCGTGAAAAGCCAGGTGTTGAGCCACTGGCGCAGATTGTGGTTGTCCTTGGCCACGCCAATGCCGAAGTAGAACGTCTTGAGGATGTACTTCTGCTCGAAATCGTCGCCGTTCTGCGCCTTCTTCAGGTAGATCTCGCCATAGTCGCCGCCGCCCATGGCGTCGATCTGGCCGGAGACCATCGCCTGCAGGAGCGAGGAATAGTCGTCGAAACGCAGGATCTCGATGCCCGGAAACTTTTCGGCCGCCGCCGTCAGCAGACCGTCCTCGCCGGTGCCGCGGGTCAGCCCCACCTTCTTGCCGACCAGGTCTTCCGGCCCCTTGATCTGGGTGCTCTTCGGCGCGATCACGACCGCAGACTGGCCGGCATACGGGATCGAATAGTCGATCTGGATGGCGCGCTGGGCGGTGATCGAAAAGATGGACACGACCGCGTCGACCTGCTTGGTGAGCAGTGCGGGGATGCGGCCCGGCGAGGTGACGGTCACGAACTCGACCGGCACGCCAAGCGCTTCGCCCATCTTGTTGGCGACCTCGATGTCGAAGCCCGTCGGCTTCAGGTCGGCGTCGAGAAAGCCGTATGGCGGCGTCGTTGTGTCTACGGCGACGATGAGTTTGCCGCGCGCGATGATATCGGCGACCGTCTGCGCCTGAGCCTGCGACGCGAGCGACGCGACCACAAGCAAGAATGCGCCCAGCGCGACGCCCAGCGAGCGCCATATCGACAGAACCTTCATCCATTCCTCCCGAATTCCGTGTGGCGCGCCGCGCTGGCATATCGACCGGTGGAATTCCGCGGCAGCGCCGCCTTTCCCCCGGATTCACCGCCTCAGCGAAGCGCGATAAAGCGTCTCCTCGCGCTTTATAAAGGTATGCTATTATAATCTAACATCGTTGTCCACGCGTCATCTCCTGTCGGAGCTGCGAATACGGAACGACGTTTGTGCCAATGCCGAGCGACCTGCCATCTCAGGGAAGAAATGCGCAGGTTTCGGCATAGGCGATTGCCAGAAGAACGATTCATACTATAATGCTATTATAACATTAAGTGCCGGTACTCAGCCGGCTGATGGCAGGTGGGGAAATGGCCCGTTCGTCCAAAAGCGCCGTGCAGGGCGGCAACGCCGCGCGCGTCGGCCGCAACCTCGACACCGCGCTGCTGTTGCGGCTCTACGAGCAGATGGTTCTGCTGCGGCGGTTCGAAAGCGTTGCGCAGGTTGCGTGCCGCAAGGGCGAGACGCCGGGCTTCCTCCATCTCTACATCGGCGAAGAGGCGACTGCCGTCGGCGCGTGCGCGCATCTGCGCACAAGCGACTGGATCACCTCCACCCATCGCGGCCATGGCCACGCGCTTGCCAAGGGCATGGACCCCAAGGTGCTGATGGCCGAACTGTTCGGCAAGCGCGACGGCTGTTGCGGCGGGCGCGGCGGCACCATGCATCTCTACGATCGCCCCATCGGCCTGTTCGGCACCAACGGCATCGTCGCCGCCGGCATCAGCCACGCAGTCGGCGTCGGCATGAGTGCGCGGGCGCGTGGCCGCGACGACATCGGCGTCGCCTTCTTCGGCGACGGAGCCACCAACCATGCCGGCTTCCACGAGGCGCTCAACTTCGCCGGCATCCAGCGGGCACCCGCGGTGTTCGTCTGCGAAAACAATCTCTACGCCACCGCCACGCCGCTGAAGACGGCGACGCTCAATCCGGAGATCGCCACGCGGGCCGCCGCCTACGGCATCCCCGGTGTAGCCGTGGACGGGAACGACGTGCTCGCCATGTACGAGGCGATGGGCGAAGCCGTTCACAGGGCGCGCCGCGGGGACGGGCCGACGCTGATCGAGTCCAAGACCTACCGCACCGTCGGCCATCATGAGGGCGACCCGGTGACCGGCACCTATCGCACCCAGGCGGAAGTGGACGAATGGGCTCAGAAGGACCCCGTAGCGACCTTCCGTCGAAAACTGATCGACGATTTCGAAGCGGCCGCCGCGGGCGAGCTCGACGCGATCGACAATCGCATTGAGAAGGTGGTGCAGGAAGCGCTGGAATTCGCCCGCAAGTCGCCGGAGCCGGACTCCTCGACGGCCTTCCACCATGTGTTCGCCGAGCCGCTCAACCCGCCTGATGCGCTGGCGTCGCGGGAGCGAAGCGGCGGCAAGCTGACCGGCTGGCTGGACGCCGTGCGCGACGGCCTAGCCGAGGAGATGCGGCGCGACCCGGCCATTCTCTATTTCGGCGAGGGCACGGGCGAGCGTGGCGGCACCTTTGCCCACACCAAGGGGCTTTGGGCAGAGTTCGGGCCGCAGCGCATGGTCGACACGCCGATCTCCGAACAGGGTTTTACCGGCGCGGCCCTGGGTGCGTCGGCGACCGGCGCCCGCACCGTGGCCGACCTGATGTTCGCCGACTTCATGTTCGAGGCCGCCGGCCAGATCGTGCTTCAGGCCGCCAAGCTGCGCTACATGTCGAACAATCAGATGAGCGCGCCGATGGTGGTTCGCGTCGGCGCAGGCGCGGTGCGTTCGGCCGGACCGCATCACTCCGGCGCCTACCACCCGGTGTGGGCGCATGTGCCGGGCCTGATCGTGTGTCTGCCGTCCAACCCGGCCGACGCCAAGGGGCTGATGAAGACGGCGCTGCGCGCCTCCGACCCCGTCATCATGCTGGAAATGAAGGCGCTGTTCGCCACCAAGGGCGAGGTGCCGGAAGGCGAGCATCTGGTGCCGTTCGGCGTGGCCAGGATCGCGCGAGGCGGCAAGGATCTCACCATTGTTTCGGCCGGCCAGCTCATGCAGCGCAGCCTGGAGGCAGCGGAAGCGCTCGCCGCCGACGGGATCGACTGCGAGGTGATCGACCTCAGGACCATCGTTCCGCTCGACGTGAAGACGGTGGCCGAGAGCGTGGCAAAGACCCATCGGCTGCTGATCGTCGACGAGGGCTGGGCGATGTGCGGCGTCGGCGCGGAACTCGGCCAGGCCATGAACGAGATCGCCTTCGACGAGCTCGACGCGCCGGTCGGGCGGCTGCACACCGAGCCCGTATCGCACCCGCTGGCGCCGTCGCTCGAACGCGCCATGCTGGTCGACACCGCCAAGATCGTCGCGGCGGCGAAAGACGTGATGGCCGGCCGGGCGCCGGTGCCATGGCACTGGCGCTATCCGGGTCTCTCCGTCAGCATGCCGGCGCCGGAAGTCGTTGCAGCGTCTCCGGCTCCCCAACCGCCGATGCCTGCCGCTCCGACGCCGCCAGCCGCCACGGCAGGCGGCGGGGAGCCGATCACCATGCCGTTTGGCGACCTGACCGTCAGCGAGGGCACTATCGTCCGCTGGGTGAAATCCGAGGGCGACGCCGTTAAGGCGGGCGATCTCGTCGCCGAGATCGAGACCGACAAGGCGGTGGTGGAAATCGAGGCGCCGGCAGCCGGACGGCTGGCGATCGAGCTGCCCAAGGGCACGGTCGTGCCGATGGGCGGCCGGATCGGAGCGATCCATTGAGCGCCGCGATGAGCGCCCTGCCCGCGCCTGCCGTTACTGCGCGCCCGCGCGCAACTCCCTACGCACGGCGTCTCGCACGCGAGCGGGGCATTGCGCTTTCGGCCGTTAACGGCAGCGGACCGGGCGGCCGTATCGTCGCACTGGATGTGGAAGGCTGGCTTGCGCCCGCGCAAGCCGCCGTATCCACTGCTTTGGAACGAACCGCTGCGGCCCTGCCAGGCCCGAACACCATGCCCTCGACGCCAAGCGCGCTCAGCATGCAGGTGGACTTCTCGGCCGTCGAGGCACTGCTCGCCCGCATCGCCGAGGTCCGGCCCGCAGTCGACCGCATGGACGTCGTGCTGAAAGCAGCAGGTCTGGCGCTCACCGCGCTTGCTCAGTCGCAACCGGATGCGGTGCTGTTGATCGGCGCTCTTGCGGAGCCCCAGTGCATCGCCGGTCTTTCCACCGCATCGCTGGGAGCGATCGCGACCATGAGAGCCAGGTCTTCGGAGGCCAGCGACGCGGCGCTCGCCGTTTCCTTCATCGGCCGTAGGGGACTGCGCCCGGTGGCGACGCGGCTTGTCGGCGAAGCGTCCGCGCGCCTGGTGATCGGAGGCGCGGATGGCGCCGGCACGGCTGAATGCCTGCTAAGCTACGATCCGGACCGGATGTCGGACGAGGACGCCGAGACGTTGCTCGCCACCTTCGCCGAACTGGTCGAGACACCCTTGCGTCTGCTGGTCTAAAATCGCCGAGAAGGAAACGACGCGAGGGGCAAAATGGCCATCGAGCCTATCGAAGGATTTCTCTGCCCGGCAGCCGAGCTGTCGGCGTACATCAGCGACCTGCTGCAAGCGGCGGGCGCGGACGTGCCGAGCGCGACGGCAACCGCCCGTGCGGTGGTCGACGCCTCTTCACGCGGCGTCGATACGCACGGCGTCCGTCTCGTACCCTGGTACATCCGCGGCGTGGAAGGGGGTCGCGTCAATCTGCGGCCCAACGTCAGCTTCACCCGCAAGGCGGCGGCCGTCGGCCATGTCGACGCCGATGACGGGCTCGGCCATCGCGCCAGCTTCCTGGCGATCGAGGAAGGCATGGCGATGGCGCGCGAGAGCGGGATCGCGGCGATCACGGTCGGACGTTCGGGCCACCACGGCGCTTCGGGCGTCTACAGCCTCGCGGCCGCCCGCGCCGGCTTCGCGGCCATGGCGATGACGCAAGCCGACCCCGCGGTCGTGCCGTTCGACGGGATCAAGCCGTTCTACGGCACCAATCCGATCAGCTTCGCCGTTCCGGCGCCGGGCGAGGAGCCGATGCTGCTCGACATGGCCACCAGCGCCATCCCCTACAACCGCATTTTTCTCCGCCAGGCCACCGGAACCCCTCTGCCGCCGGACGTCGCGCTGACACCGGAGGGCGAGGCGACCGTCGACCCGTTCCGCGCGACCGGATTGCGGCCGCTCGGCGGCGCCAATTTCGGCTACAAGGGCGCAGGACTGGCGGCGATGGTGGACATCCTCTGCTCGGCCTTCTCGGGCATGGGCCACGCCGGCACCATTCCGCCGCTGGCCGGCGAGGACTACAGCAAGCCGATCCCGATCGGCCACTTCTTCCTCGTCATGATGCCGGCCACCTTCCAGGCGCTGGCGAGCTTCGACGCGCGTATCGGCGCCTTCCTGGCCGACCTGCGCGCCCAGCCGGCGACGCCCGGCCGCGCCGTGCTGGCGCCGGGCGACGTGGAGAAGGCGGAAGCCGCGCGACGCGCCGTCGACGGCATCCCCGTCGACCGCGTGACCTGGGCGGCCCTCAGTGCCAGTGCCGAGCGCTACGGGCGGCATGTGCCAGAGGCGCGGCCGACCGAGGGCAACAGGAGAGACGCTTGAACATCGATCTCGCCGGACGCAACGTGCTGGTCGACGGTTCGGACGGCGTGTTGATCGCCGCGATCGCGCTTGCGCTGGCGGACAACGGCGGCGCCGTGCGCCGCATCGCGCCGCGTGCGCAGGCAGATATCACCGCGGACGACGGATCGCTGCTGATCTTCGTCAGCGACGGCGCGGCAGGAGCCGATACCGGCACCGAAGGCCGGACCGGCGAAGCGGATCGGCTGGAACTGCTGGCGCGCACGCCGGGACTCGGCCGGGTGGTTACCGTCTTTTCCGCGGCTGGCATCGTGCCCATAAGGGGGCTTGCGCGATTCTCGGCCGAGCAGGCCGGCCTTGCTTCGCTGACACGCACGCTGGCGATGGAGCTTGGCCCGCACACCCGCGTCAACGGCGTGGCCGTGGGCGCCTACGAGGCCGGCGGCGCGGTGGTCATGTCGCGGCTTCTCAGCCACGCCGCCGTTAAGCGGCCGGCCGGGCTCGCCGAGATCGTCGCCGCCGTAATGTGCCTCGCCGATCCCGACAACAGCTACATGACCGGGCATGTGCTGGCCGTCGATGGCGGCTGGTCCGCCGGCTATGCGCGCAATTTCTGAGGGATGGAATGAATTCGTCCCCGCCAGCCGATCGCGGAGCCCCTCATGCGCGTTGACCTGACCGGGCAGGTCGTCTTCCTCACCGGCGCGGCTGGCGGCATCGGCAGCGCGACCGCGCGTCGGCTGGCTGCGTGCGGCGCGCGCGTGGTGGCGGCTGATATCAATCTGGCGGGCGCAGATCAGGTGGCCGTCGGCTTGCCGGACGCGATGTCCGTCGCCCTCGACGTGCGCAGCAGCGAACAAGCCCGGCGGGCGGTCGACGCGGTGCTGGAGCGCTACGGCCGGATCGACGTGCTGATCAACAATGCCGGCGTCAACACCTTCAAGGACCGGGTGGACATCGACGCCTTTCCCGAGGCCGAATGGGACCGCGTCGTGGGCATCGATCTCGACGGACTGTTCGTGGTCAGCCGCGCGGTGGTGCCGGCGATGGTGGCGCGCGGAAGCGGCCGTGTCGTCAATATCGCTTCAGTGGTCGGCGTCACCGCCATGCGGCTGCAAAGCGCCTTCGTCGCGGCCAAGGCCGGCGTCATCCATCTGACGCGGTCGATGGCGCTCGAACTCGGACCGAAGGGCATTCTGGTCAATGCGTTGGCGCCGGGCTCCGTGCTCACCGAGGGCACCAAGGCGCTGTTCTATGGAGACGACGGCACTTTCCGTGCGCAGATGGCCGGCTTCATGGAACATGTCCCGCTGGGGCGGCCCGGCCATGTTGAGGAGATCGCCGAGGCGATCCTGTTCCTCTGCGCGCCGCAGAATTCCTATATGAGCGGCCATCTGATGATGGTTGACGGCGGCTGGACCGCCGGATTCATGCTTTGAGGCCGGCCGCGCTAGCGCCCGTATGCGGACGACGGGGCCGCCGGCCCGTCTTCCTGCGCGCCCTGGTATTCGCGCCAGTCCTTCATCAGCTGCTGCAGGGCCATGCGGTAGAAGAAGATCTCGCTGCCACTGGCCAGCATGACGAACCCCTCGTCGAACAGCTCCGCCACGCTGCGGCCGATGCGCGGCACCGTGGCGAGCGGCTTGCCGGTGTCGCGCGCGGCCGCCATCGCAAGGCGGATGGCGCTGTCGACCTCCGGCGCTCCGGTCTGGCCCGGCAGGCCGAGGCTGCCGGAAAGGTCGGTCGGACCTATGAAGATGACGTCCACGCCCTCGACCTCGGCAATGGCCCGCGCGTTGTCGACGCCGGCCTCAGTCTCGATCTGCACGATGATCAGCAGATTGTCGTCGGCGCGGCGATAATAGTCCGGCACGAAGCCGTAGCTCGACGAGCGGGTCACGTCCGCCGCATTGCCCCGCTTGCCGTGGGGCGGAAAGCGCACAGCCTCGACGATGCCGCGAGCCTGTTCGGCGGTGTCGACCATCGGCACCAGCAGCGCGTTGGCGCCGGCATCAACGAGCCGACGCAGATACACGGGCTCGGCGGAGGGCACGCGGACGACGAGGGTGGTGTCCGTGCAGGCTGCAGCGCGCATGAAGTCGACCGCAGCCTGCAGATCGCCTGCACCGTGCTCCTGGTCCATGATGATGAAATCGAGGCCGGCGATCGCGGCCATCTCGGCGAACAGCGGCGAGCCGCTCTGCAGCCACGTGCCGAAGGATTTTTCGCCGGCGCGGATGCGGGCTTTCAGTCGATTGGGTCGGAACATCGGTTGCTTTCCTGGCGTGTCAGGGGAGGCTGGAAGGCGGGCGGGGCCGGGCTGCCGCCGTTTCCACAGCTACCATATTTTCAGGCTTTCTTCCGTGGTGATCTCGATCCTCGCGTTCGGCCTCAGCAGCAGGTCCTCGCGCAGGCGCGTCCCAAGCCCGGGCCGATCGGGCAGACGCAGCCTGCCTTCTGTGATCTGGATGCGGTCCTCGACGACGTCGTCGTACCAGCCGTCCACATAGCCGCGCACGGTCTCCATGATGAGACCGTTTGGCGCGTTGAGCATCAGATGCGACGCGGCCCAGAGCGCGACCGGGCCGATTGTGTCGTGGCAGGTGAAGGGCAGCATGGCCGTATCGGCCATCGCCGCCACCTTGCGCCCCTCCGTGAGGCCGCCGCCCCAGGAAAGGTCCATCATCACGATGGCGGTGGCGCCCTTCTCGATCCAGGGGCGGAAGCCGAAGCGGGTGAAGACGCGCTCGCTCTGGCAGATCGGCACGGTCGTCTCGGCCTTCAGCCGGACGAAGGCGTCGACATTGTCGGGCGGCATGATCTCTTCCAGCCACATGACATCGAGCGGCTCCAGCGCCCGGGCGATCTTGACCGAGGACGGCAGATCCCAGCGGCAATGGCCCTCGATCGCGATCTGCATCCTGTCGCCTACGGCGCGGCGGATGTCCTCCACGATGGCGACGCCCGCCTTGAGGTCCTGGTTGGAGATGCCGAGGCCGCGGGTGCCGGCGGCCGTCGCCGTCCCCCACACGGTGGTCTGGCCGCGCTCGTCCAGCGGCCCGGCGATGCCCAGCCCGAACTGGTCGAAAGGCCACACCTTCATCGCGGTGATGCCCTGCTTCAGCAGGTCCTCGGCCAGTTCGCCCGCGCGGCCGCCCAGCCAGGCGTCAAGATCGGGATATTTCCCGAAGCCGACACAGGTGTTGTAGATACGGATGCCGTCGCGGCTGCGGCCGCCAAGCAGCGTATAGAGCGGCAGGCCGGCGATCTGCCCGAGCAGGTCCCACAGCGCCACGTCGATCGCCGATATCGCGCGCATCTCGGCGCCCATCACGCCGCAGAAATTCGTCAGCGCGAACATGTTCTGCCAGTGGTTCTCAATGTCGCGCGGATCGCGCCCGATCAGCAGAGGCGCGTAAACGTCATGGACGATCGCGGCCACGGCGCGGGGCAGATAGTAGGTCTCGCCGAGCCCCGTCAGTCCGGTATCGGTGTGGACGCGGACCCACAGATTGTTGGGCAAGGCCTGGCGCGCCTTGGGATTGGCCTTGCGCCATTCCGACATAGGCTGCGCCTCGAACCAGATCGTCTCGACCTTGGTGATCCGCATCGCTTCCCCCAGTCCGCGCCCGTCGGCGCAAAGTCGAGGGGCTCGTCGCTTATCGCCGACGCTATATCGTCAACCGAAACCGAGCGCCAGATCGGACGCTGGCGCCAGAAGGGAGGAAACATGCGCATCCTGAAGGTCAACACCTATGCTCCCGACTCGCCGCTCTACCAGGCTTTCGGGCCGGACGTGGAGTTCGACATCCATCGGGATCCGTCCGAGCCGCCTTCGCTCGAACGCTGCCGCGCGGCAGACGCGGTGATCAATTGCGCAGCGTCACTGCCCCTC
>JAEUMA010000717.1 GCA_016793565.1 Rhizobiaceae bacterium | reverse complement strand
CGGTGCGCGGCGGCGAGACCGGCCGGGCCGGCGCCGACGACGGCGATCTTCTTGCCGGTGGGTGCGGCGCGCTTATAGAACTGCCGGTTCTGCTTCATCGCCACGTCGGTGGCGTAGCGCTGCAGCTGGCCGATCTTGACCGGCTTGCCCTCGGCGACCTCGCGCACGCAGGCGTCCTCGCAGAGCGTTTCGGTCGGGCACACGCGCGCGCACATGCCGCCCAGGATGTTCTGGTCGAATATGGTCTTGGCCGAGCCGATCGGGTTGCCGGTCGCGATCTGGCGGATGAACAGCGGAATGTCGATCGACGTCGGGCAGGCCTGCATGCAGGGCGCGTCGTAGCAGAAGTAGCAGCGGTCGGCCTCGACCAGCGCCTCGTGGTGGTTCAGCGGCGGATGCAGGTCGGAAAAATTGTCGGCATATTCGGCGGGCGACAGCCGCCCCGCGGCAATCCCTTCCTTGAACTGGCCTGCTGGCATCGCGGGATCCCCATCTCTGGTTTTCCGCAAGGCTAGCACGGTTTTTCTTTTTATCAATCGGTCAAATTTTGGATAAGTGTTTGGTTTGACTGGATAAAAACTGGATTATTTCAGTCATGTTTTGAGGGTGCGCTCCGGCACCCTCGCCGAAAGCGAAGCCTATGGCTCGCCGGCTCCGATTTCCTCCCGGCGTCGCGCCGCATAGTCTTCCAGCGCCTCGCGGACGGCGGGGTCCATCGCCGGCTCGCGATACTCCTCGAGCGCTTTCCTCCAGATCCGCGCCGCGCGCTGCGTGGCGTCGAGCGAGCCCGCCTCCTTCCATGCCTCGTAATTCTGCCAGTTGGAGACCAGCGGCTGGTAGAAGGCGGTGGAGTAGCGCTCCAGCGTGTGGGCGTCGCCGAAGAAGTGGCCGCCCGTCGGCACGCGCCCCAGCGCATCCAGAGCCAGTTCCCCGTCGTCGACCGCGATCGGGCGCAGGAACTCCGTCATGTGCTGGATCATCTCCACGTCGAGGATCAGCTTCTCGAACGATGCCGTCAGGCCGCCTTCCTGCCAGCCGGCGGCGTGGTAGACGAGATTGCCGTGGCCGAGCACGGCGCCCCACAGCGCCATCATCGTCTCATAGGCGCCCTGCGCGTCCGCCGCGTTGGAAGCCGAACCCGGCGTTGTGCGGTAGGGCAGCCGGTAGCGCCGCGCGAGCTGCCCCGACGCCACGTTGGCCTTGGTGTTTTCGGGCGTGCCGAAGGCCGGCGCGCCGGAACGCATGTCGACGTTGGAGGTGAAGGCGCCGTAGATGACCGGCGCCCCCGGCCGCACGAGCTGCGTGAGCACGATGCCGAACAACGCCTCCGCGTTCTGCTGCGCCAGCCCGCCGGCCAGCGTAACAGGGCTCATCGCGCCCATCAGCGTGAACGGTGTGATGCAGGTCGACTGGCCATGCTCGGCCATCGCCATCAGCCCCTCGGCCATCGCCTCGTCGAAGCGGCGCGGCGAGTTGACCGAGATGATCGTCGTGATGCCGGGTTTCTCCGCCAGCGCCTCGACCGTGACGCCGCGGGCGATCGCCATCATGGCGATCCCGTCGAGCGCCCGCCCGCGGCCGATCGCCGATACATGGAACGCCTTGTCCGTCAGCGTCAGATTGGCGAGGTAGGTGTCGAGATGGCGCGAGTTCGCCGGCAGGTCGATCGGCGCGCACACCTGGTTGCCGAGCATGTGGATACAGTTGAAATGCTGCGCCAGGCGCACGAGGTCGCGATAGTCGGCCATGTTGCCGGCGCGGCGGCCGCGCTCCAGATCGTGCACGTTGGCCGGGCCGGCGACCAGCGTGAAATTGATGACATTGCCGCCGAGATGGATCGTGCGCTCGGCGTTGCGGGGTGTCAGCGTGAATTCGGCCGGGGTGGTTGCAAGCGCCTGCGCGACGAGACCCCTGTCGAGCCGCACCGTCTGCGTGGCGTGATCGACATCGGCGCCCGCGCGTTCGAAAAGCTGCAGCGCGCGCGGGCTCATCACCTCGATGCCGAACTCCTCGAGGATGCGCAGCGAAGCCTCGTGGATCGCCTCGACCTGGTCGTCCGACAGCATCGCCATCGGCGGATAGGGGTTGACCACCCTCTGGAACGGCAGTTGCGGCAAGGTTCCAGCCGCCCTTGTCTGGACGCGGTCCGCGCTTCGTCTCTTGCGGTCTGTGCTCATGGCGCATGCATACGCGCTTCGTGCCGGCGCACTGTCAGAAATGCGCCGTATCCGGACGTGAATTTATCCAGAGCGGCATAGGTTGAGGCTGAAAACAAAAAAACGACACAAAACGTCGCAATCGTCTTCTCTGACGACCGCCTCGGCGCATCGCCCCCGGCCCCTCCCAAGCAGGCGTTAACGCCGGGCGAAAGACTCCTTTCAGGATTTTCGCGCTATGCGTTGGCCGTGTATGCGTCGCGTTTTAATCGAGTTTTAGCGTTTTCCACCCTGCTTGCTCTGGGGGGATGCGCTTCCGCGCCCGAACGCATCAATGATATCTGCGCCGTGTTCGACCAGCGCGACGGCTGGTTCGACAACTGGCAGTCTGCAGCAAAGAAGACGGAGCGCAAATACGGCGTGCCGGTTCACGTGCTGATGGCGACGGTTCGCAAGGAATCCGGCTTCAAATCCAACGCCCGTCCGCCGCGAAAGAAGATCTTCGGCTTCATTCCGGGCGCCCGTCCCTCAAGCGCGTATGGCTATTCGCAGGCGCTTGACGGCACCTGGGCGCAATATGTCAGCGAGACCGGCAACTGGGGGGCCCGCCGCAGCAAATTCGCCGACGCCGTCGATTTCGTCGGCTGGTATCACGCCAGGACGGCGGACACCTACGGCGTTGCGAAGGACGACGCCTTCCGGCTCTACCTCGCCTACTATGCCGGGTGGACGGGCTTCGCCCGCGGCACCTGGCAAAGCGACGCCGGACTACAGAAATATGCGCGCGACACCGAGGCAATGTCGCGCACCTACGCCATGCAGCTGCGCTCCTGCGACTGACGCTATTGGGTCGCTACAGCGCGACCTTGCGGTTGTCGCCGATGTCGTCGGCGCGCTGGCCGGTGAGCTTGGCCTTCACATAGCCGATGGCCTGCGAGATCGGCTTCGACGGGAACGTCCAGAACTCGCCGAGGTCGGGATCCACCCGCACCAGCGTCAGGTCGGGATCGTCCTTGCCTTCCGGAAACCACGCCTCGACCGACGCGCTCCACAGTTCGTCGATCTTGCGCCGGTCGTCGACGACACGGCCGGTGCCGGTCAGCGCTGCATAGGCGCCGGAACTGGCATAGCCGAGGCTCACCTTGGGATTGGCCTTCAGATTGCGCGCCACCGCGCCGGTCTTTTCGGTGAAGAACCAGATCGCGCCATCGGCGTCTGCATGCTGGTTGGCCATCGGGCGGGTGTGCAGCGACCCGTCCTTCTCGACGGTGGTCATCATGGCGATTTCGATGTCGTCGATCACTTCGTAGAGCTTGTCGACGTCGTTGTGCTTGTCGCTCACAGTCATGTCTCCTCGGGGTTTTTGCTGCCCGAAAAACCCGCGAAGCGAGAGGAGGTTCCCCGCAAACGCAGCGCGCAAAGAAAACGGGCCGGGGAATGTCCCCGGCCCGCCGCAATCCTTGCGATCGGCTCGCGCCTTATTCGGCCAGCTTGGCGTACTTGCCGTCGTGCCACACGTTGATGTCGTAGGTGGCGTCCTTGATGTCGCCCTTCTCGTCGAACACGATGTTGCCGACGACGGTGCTGATCGGCTCGCCGTTCTTCAGCGCCGCGGCAACCGCTGCCGGATCGTCCGAACCGGCGCGCTCGATGCCCTGCGCGATCGCCTGCACCACGGCGTAGGAGAACAGCGTGAAGCCCTCCGGCACGAAACCGCCGGCCTTGATCTTGTCGACGGCTTCCTTCGCCTCGGGCTTCGCCTGCGGGTCGGACGGGAACACGAACATCGTGCCCTCACCGGCCGGGCCGGCGATCTGCCAGAACTCCGGCGACGCGATGCTGTCGGGCATGATCAGCTGGAACTTGAAGCCCTGCTCGGCCGACTGGCGCAGGATCAGCCCCGCCTCCGGATGGTAGCCGCCGAAATAGACGACGTCCGCCTTCAGTTCCTTCAGCTTGCTGACGAGCACCGAATAGTCCTTCTCGCCGGCATTGATGCCCTCGTAGAGCACTTCCTGCAGGCCGCCGGCGTTCATGGTCTTCTTGACCGCATCGGCGACGCCCTGGCCGTAGGCGCTCTTGTCGTGCAGCACCACCACGTTCTTGCCCTTGTACTTCTCGGCGATCCACGGCCCGATGAAGGCGCCCTGGGCGTCGTCGCGGGTGTAAAGGCGCATGATCGTCGGCCAGCCCTTGGCGGCGGCGTCGTCGGTCAGCACCGGGTTCGACGAGGCCGGGCTCATCATGAGAGCGCTGGATTCGGCATAGACTGCCGACGCCGGGATGCTCGAACCCGAGCAGGCATGGCCGTCCACGAACTTGACACCGTTGGCGACGATGCGGTTGGCCACCGAGACGGCCTGCTTCGGATCGCAGACGTCGTCCTCGATCGACAGCTTGATCTGC
>JAEUMA010000710.1 GCA_016793565.1 Rhizobiaceae bacterium | reverse complement strand
TATTTCACCGGCATGGTCGGCAAATGGCATCTCGGCAACGACGACAGGCCGCAGCGCGGCTTCGACAGCTGGGGTGCGTTGGCCGGGGATTATCCGATCGATGCGACCGGCCCGGCGCGCTACTGCGTGGACGGGCGCCTGGACACGGTCACGGGTTCGAAGGCCTCGGTGATCACCGATCAGGCCGTCGATTTTCTGCGCCGGCGCGACCGTCGGCGCCCATTCTTCCTGCTGGTCGGACATGTGCAGACGCACAGTCCCTGGACCGGCCAGCCGCAACGTCTGGTCGATCGCTACCGCGAAGCGGTATTTTCCGACGTGCCCAAGGGCGAAACCTATCTGTTCGGCGTCCAGAACCTGGAATCGCGCGACCTGATCGACCGCTCGCGCAGCGACGAGGCACTGGCCAACTACTATGCCGCCGTGACGGCGATCGACGAGGGCGTCGGCCGACTGTTGGACGAACTGGATGCGCAGGGCGCGGCCGAAGACACGCTGGTCATCTACACGTCCGACCATGGCCTCAATTGCGGGCATCATGGCATCTGGGGCAAAGGGAACGGCACCCTGCCGCTCAACATGGTGGACGAAACCATCCGCGTGCCGTTGCTGATTGCCGGCCCCGCCGTCGCTTCGCAGCGGCGCAGCGAGTTCGTCGACCATCTCGACCTTTTCCAGACCGTGCTTGCGCAATGCGGCGTCACAGCGCCATCAGGTCGGAGCTACGCTGGCCGCTCGTTTCAGGCGCTGCTCGAAGGCGGCTCAAGCGAGTGGCGCGATGCCCAGTTCTGCGAATATGGCGACATGCAGATGATCCGCACCGCGCGCCACAAGCTGGTCCGCTATGTGAGCGATGGTTTCGAGCGATTGTTCGATCTCGAAATCGATCCCCGGGAGACCTTCAACATCGCCGGAACGCCGAGTGCTGCCGGCATCCAAGGGGAACTGGGTCGCCGGCTGGACGAATACTACGCCCGCCACAGCATCGCCGCCAATTCCGGCACGGCGGCCGGAGGCCCAAGGTTCACCAATACGTCGTCACCCTGGTGGATTGCGGGTGAGTGAGGGACTCCCCGACCGGCGAGCGGCCGCATATGCCAGCGCCCCATTGGCGGAACGGCTGCATTGCAGCCCCGGCTTCGCCATTGAACCCGCACGACGCTGGCATCTCCAAGAGCTTTTTCTTCGCAGGCGGTCCGAACGGCGAACGTTCCCTGAGACAGTATGCTCGGCCACCGGCGGTCATTTTACCGGACGCTTCTCCAGTTTCCGCGCCAGCGTGCGCCTGTGCATCCCAAGTCTACGCGCCGCTTCGGAAATGTTGAAGTCGACATCCACAAGCGTCTCGTCAATCCGTTGCCACTCGAGGCTCTTGATTGATGTGCGACGCCCGTCCACCGGGATGTCGGTCTCCCCGGAGGTCCGGTCGAACGCCTTCTCGATATCATCTGTGTTGGCAGGCTTGGGCAGGTACCGTGCCGGCGGTGGTGGGTACCGCGTTTGGGGTTTCCCTGCTGCGGGGTCTCGGCGGTCGAAAGGGCGTGCGTATCGCTGCAGGCGTCGCCCTGATCTCGGTGGCAACAGGCGGCATGTTCACGCCGGCAGCGTCCTGGGCTGCATTCTGTATGCCTTAGCCCGCGGCGCCCGCCAGCGGGAAACCCTGCGCGCCGGGCGCGTCTGATCCAACTTCCTTCGGGTTCCGCCTCGGCCGTAGTACCGCTACGGCCTTCGCTGGAACCCTCGACCTTGGGACCAAATGCCCTTCGGCAGAATGGCCCAAGGTTTCCAAAAAGTGCTCTAGTCAGGCGGGATTGAACAGTCGCCACTCGACGAATGGACTACCCTTCAACGCATGAAGCGCCTTTGCAATGGCGAGCACGGCGAGGTCGGCCAGGGGTTCCACAATAATCACCAGCATGTAGGCGACGCCGAACGTCACGATTGCATTCAAGTTCTCCGTGGCGAAGCCGTGACCGTAGAGCGCCCAGAAGGCGACCCAGGTGACGATGCCGGCTTGATAGGTGGTAGAAAGCGCCAGCGCCTGGCGATATTTCAGGTCCACATAGGGTGTGTTGCGTTTGATGACCCTTGCGGCCAAGGCCTGCACTGCAAACAGGGGCACGAGCAGCGTCGTCACGTTCATGCCGTATTGCGGCAGGTCGAACGGCGCGAAGAACAGACCCTGGATCAGCAGGCCGAGCGCGAGGCCGATCGCCGCTGGCGCGGCGCCGAACAGCAGGAACAGGGTCGAGCCGAGAATGAGGTGGACCTCGGAGACGCCGACGGGATAGTGCGGAAAGACCTCGAAGAAACAGAAGACCAGCGCAGTCGCGATGGCGCCGCGTACCAGCAACGGCACCGGGCCACGCTCGCTCACGGTTTCCCACGCAAGCTTCGCCGTCCAAGCGCCAGCGCCAGCGGCAGTGACGTAGCTCAGCCAGATCTTCGATTCGGATACAAGTCCAGGTTCAATGTGCATGTCAGTGCTCTCCTTTGCCGTCTCACCCGACGGCCGGGTTTAAAAAGCGATCGGCCGGTCTCCTGGCTCGCGGGTCGCTGCCGCCTTCCGTCTTCCCGGCCTTGGCCAGTGACATGGTGGAAGGCTGCTCGCCGCGTACAGTCGCGGGGGCGGTGGGCTTGGCTAAGGCTGCCCGTTCCCGTTTCATCCGGCAGTTGCCAGCCGGACACCGTTCGCACGATTGATCTCACTCCTTATCGCGAAAGCGTGAAAGTCGCCTTCGCGACGTCAGCCGTCGCCGGCACGTTTTTAACTCTTATGCTCACTGCCGTGACCTTCGGCGGGCGGATGGTTGCCTTCGCCGTCCATCATGACCACGCCGTCGAACGTCGAGAATTTTGCTATCAGCGCCGGATCGATCTTTGCCTCGGCCTCGACGACGGCCTGTGCCATTGCCTCAGCCTCATCCGCGCTCAGTCCGAAGTGCTGCAGCGATTTGGCCTCTTTAAGCGCATCGCCGCTGCACAGCGCCAAGACCCATTTGTCGTGCTTCTTGCGCAGCAACGCCCGGCCGCCCATCTCGCCTTGCGACCAGCCGGCCACGGCGACATCCTTGTAGACGGTGACGGGTTCGACGGTGAGCCGCGACTCCGGCTTGTCGAAGGTTGCCATCATCAGGTGCGTGATCGCTCCAGCATCATCGTCATGAGCATAGGCTGGTGCGGCAATGCCGAGGCCGACAGTGACGGCAAGCGCCAGGAGCCAGTTCGATCGTTTCATGTCATTCTCC
>JAEUMA010000662.1 GCA_016793565.1 Rhizobiaceae bacterium | reverse complement strand
CCGTCCTTTGCCGGATAAACACCGTAGGGCGCGGACAGATAGGCATGGGCGCTGCGGAAGCTGGAGCGGCGGGGCAGGCGGCGGCCGTCGTTCAGATGCGTG
This sequence comes from Rhizobiaceae bacterium, assembly GCA_016793565.1. GTDB lineage: Bacteria > Pseudomonadota > Alphaproteobacteria > Rhizobiales > Rhizobiaceae > JAEUMA01. The sequence continues at coordinate 2,646 of JAEUMA010000662.1, read as the reverse complement.
GTCAGCACCTCGAACTGGAAGTCGACCAGCGCTTCCATCAGGCTCGTCTCGACATGCGCGCCCTTGCCCGAAATCCCCCGCCGAACCAGCGCGGCGAGAATGCCCTGGCAGCAGGCGGCTCCGGCCAGCATGTCGGCGATCGCCAGGCCGAAGGGCACCGGCCCCTGGTCCTCGTCGCCGTTCAGCCACATCACGCCGGAGCGTGACTGCGCCAGCAGATCCTGCCCCGGCCGCTTCACCCACGGGCCTTCTTCGCCATAGCCGCTGATCGAAGCGTAGACGATGCGCGGATTGATGGCCTGCACGTCCTCATAGGCCAGCCCCAGCCGGTCAATGACGCCGGGGCGGAAATTCTGGATCAGCACGTCGGCCTTCGCCAAAAGCCCGCGCAGGGCGGCCATGTCGGCCTCGTCCTTGAGGTCAACGCCGAAACTCTCCTTGCCGCGGTTGATCGCGTGGAAGATGGTGGAATCGCCGCCGATCTCGGTGTCGCTGAGATAGAGGCGGCGCGAAAGATCGCCGCCGTCGGGACGCTCGATCTTGATGACGCGCGCACCGAGGTCGAGCAGGCGCAGCGAGCAGTAAGGGCCCGACAGGAACTGGCTCATGTCGACGACGACCAGGCCTGCGAGCGGCGGTTCGTTTGGAATGTCCATCACTTCTCGGTCTTGCCGACGAATGCCGCCGGGTCCTTGTACTTCACCGTCTGAAGGTGCTCGCAGTAGAGCACCAGCTCACCCTCGCCCTTGAACACTTCGTAGCTGGCGCGGATCAGGCCCATGTCCTTGTAGCGCGGCTTTTTGTCGAGGTTCGTGCGGATCGTGTAGATGGCGTCGCCGATGAAAACCGGCTTGATGAAGCGCAGCCTGTCATAGCCATAGGAAAAGGCGTTCACGCAGTTCGTCGCGACCAGCCCCAGCCCGGCGGAAAAGACGAACGCGCCGGCGATCAGGCGCTTGCCGAAGATGCCTTCGCGCTCGGCGAACATCTGGTCCTGCACGTAAGGATGGATGTCCACCACCAGCGTGTTGAAGAGGTGACTCTCGCCTTCCGACATCGTGCGCCGCAGCGAGCGGATTTTATGGCCGGGCTGCCAATCCTCGTAGAACCAGTTCTCGGCGTTCCAGACCGGCAGCTCGGAGTGTTCGGCGGGCATGTCGGAAGGACGGGTCGACGAGACGCCGACCGTCGGAGCGAACGCGCTCATCGGCAACTCCGGGCGCGCGACAACGATGCGAGACGGGTCACGGCTCCTCCCTGCGATCTTCTCTCATGAATATCTTTTTCACATATAAGTCTTGTTTGCAAGCACCGGCGAGTCCATTCTGCGGCGCGGTGAAGGGAAGAGCTTTCGCTGGCGAAGCGTTCCGTCACCATTGGATACGGGGCGGTCGCCTGTGATCGCTGGAGGGGAAATCGAATGGGAAAGTTCACCGTCTTTGTCGGCTCGCTCAATCGCGAGGCACCCTATTTTCAGGGCGCGCGCGGCGTCGGCCTTTCGGTCCATTCCTTCGACGAGGAGACGCTGGAGACTGTCCAGCTGGCCGAGACGAACGACGTCGACAACCCGACCTATCTTTCGGTGACGCCAGACGGGCGCCGGGTCTACGCCAACTCCGAAGTGTTTGTCTGGCGCGAGGGCGTCGTAACCGCCTATGACTTCGACAAGGCCGCCGGAGCGCTGACCTACCTCAACAAGCAGCCGACGCTGGGCTCCATCACCGCGCACAATTGCATCACCAAAGACGGTACGAAGCTGTTGGTTTCCAACTACGGCATGGGCGCCGGCGGACCGGACAGGTCGGTTGTCGTCTACCACATCCTGCCGGACGGTTCGCTTACGCCGCCCGTGCATAGCATCGCGCATCGGGGCACCGGCCCGAACGCGGCGCGGCAGGAGCGGGCGCATGCGCATAGCGCCACGGAGACGGTGGGCGGCGGCACCGCGATCGTCGCCGATCTCGGCATCGATGCGCTGGTGAGCTACGCGATTGGCGCCGACGGCACGCTGAAGCTGCGCCGGCAGACGCATCTCAAGCCGGGAGCGGGGCCCAGGCATGTCGCCCTGCATCCCAATGGGCGCTTCGTCTTCGTCATGAACGAACTGGATTCCACCGTCGTGTCGCTCGCATTGGACGCCGCGACCGGCGGCCTGACCGTGCTGGACACTCAGCCGGCCGTACCGGCCGAGGCGCGTGACAGCAACCATTGCGCCGATATCCAGGTTTCGCCGGACGGACGTTACGTCTACGGCTCCAACCGCGGCCATGATTCAATAGTCATCTTCGCCGTCGATCAAGAGGACGGCAGGCTGACGCTGGTGGACTACGCGCCCTGCGGCGGCGCCACGCCGCGCAATCTGTGTCTGACGCCGACAGGCCGGCACCTGTTCTCGGCCAACCAGAATGCCGACAGGGTGACGATCTTCGCGCGTGACGCCGAAAGCGGCCGGCTGACCGACACCGGCCGTTTCATCGCGGTCGGCACGCCGATGTGCGTGAAGATGGCGATCGCCTGAATGGGGTCGGCGCCGCGGTAGCGGTATAAGGCGCGCTGGGTACAAAAGGGGAGCACAGGCTGTGAGCGACAGGCTATCGGACGCAACGCTCGCCAGGGCGGCCGCCGGCCGGCCGGGCTACGACAGGG
>JAEUMA010000637.1 GCA_016793565.1 Rhizobiaceae bacterium | reverse complement strand
AGCCTGCGCGTCAATCCCAACGTCGATCCGAAGACCCATCCCTACATCTCGACCGGTCTCCAGGAAGCCAAGTTTGGCGTCGCCTACGAGCACGCGCTCGACCTCTACCGTCGCGCCGCCGCGCTGCCGAACATCGCTGTCGCCGGCATCGACTGTCATATCGGGTCTCAACTGCTGGATCCGGCGCCCTTCGTCGAGGCGCTGGACCGCATTCTCGTTCTGGTCGACCAGCTCGCAGCCGAAGGTATTCGCCTGCACCACATCGACCTCGGTGGTGGCCTCGGCATCAAGTACAAGGCCGAGCAGGTCCAGCCGACCGTTGCCGCCTACCTCAATCCGCTGCTCGACAAGTTGCAGGGCCGAGGTCTGCAGATCGTGCTCGAACCCGGTCGCCGCCTGGTCGGCAACGCCGGCCTGTTGCTGACGCAAGTCGAGTTCCTCAAGGAAGGCGAAGGCAAGAATTTCGCGATTATCGACGCCGCGATGAACGACCTGATGCGTCCGGCCCTGTACGAAGCCTGGCACGACATCAATCCGGTCGTGCCGCGCGACGGCACAGCGCGCGAATACGACGTCGTCGGCCCGGTTTGCGAGACCGGTGACTTCCTCGGCCAGGCCCGCCCGCTGTGCATCCAGCCCGGTGACCTGCTGGCCGTGATGTCCGCCGGCGCTTATGGCATGGCCATGGCCTCCAACTACAACACGCGGCCACGTGCGGTCGAGGTGATGGTCGACGGCGATGCCGTCCATGTCATCCGCCAGCGCGAAACCGTCGAACAGCTCTACGCCGGCGAGGCCCTCCTCCCTTAAGGCAGACCGTCCTTGAGCGGCATCCGTATCGACAAGTGGCTGTGGGCGGCGCGTTTTTTCAAGACACGCTCGCTGGCCACCGACGCCGTCAGCGGCGGCAAGGTCCGGCTCAACGAAGTGCCGACTAAACCGTCCCGCGACGTCAAAGCCGGCGACCGGCTCGACATCTCTAATGGCGAAACCCGCTGGCAAGTGATTGTCCTTGCCCTGTCGGACAAACGGGGCCCGGCCAGCGAGGCGCGGCTGCTTTATGAGGAAACGGCGGAGAGCATCGCCGCCCGCGAGGCCGAGCAGCAGCGGCGCAAACTCAACAGCGAACCGGCGGCAGAAATTCACGGCCGCCCGACCAAGCGCGACCGGCGGCAAATCGACCGTTTCGGCCACTGAGCGCAGTTTCAGCCTCAGTCACCGACTGCTGCGGTGAACCCAGAAAACCGGCAAAAATCGGGGCTTACAACACCCAGGCCAGGGCCAGCGGCAGGAAGATCAGCGCTGCAAGATTGCCGATAAGGACGATGGACGCTACGCGCTGCGGCTCCTGTTTGTAGCGTTCGGCAAAGAGGAAATTGAGCACCGCCGGCGGCAGTGCGCCAAAGACCAACAGCATCGCCGCATCCCGCCCCTGCAAGCCCAGCAGGTGAATCACCCCGGCGGCGATGGCCATGCCGGCGATCGGGCGGAGCAGCGCCGAACCGACGGCCAGCTTCCACTCGTTGAACCGCACAT
>JAEUMA010000622.1 GCA_016793565.1 Rhizobiaceae bacterium | reverse complement strand
ATGTTCTGGTCTCCTGATCTTTCGAGGTGATGGAACGAGGAATTTTTTGGCCCCAGGCCCAACGCGGCCGATTGGCGAAAGCGGCAGACACCGTTGATCTCCCTCCTTGTGGGGGGATATCCGGCAGGACAGAGGGGGTGCGAAGAATCGCGAACGTTTGCCGCGAGGCGAATGCTACCCCGTCGGCTCCGTCACGGCACGAAACCGCAGCAACCCATGATAAACGTCGAGGTCCTCGTCGAACCGGACCTCGGAAAATTCGTGTCGCAGGTTGACCAGGCTGTGCTCGCCGAGCGCGAGCGGCATGTCGTGAAGCAGCAGGCGGGCTCGCTCCATGATGGTCATCGTCTCGCCCTTGCCGCGCAGCTTGGACCACACGTGAAGGGTCAAGAGCTGCTCCGTGCCGTCCTCGGTGCCGGTGCTCCAGTCGTAGATCGAGGTGCGGCCGAAAGTGAGATAGGGAAAGCCCGAATTGGCGGGCACATGGTCGAAGACCTTGCTTCCGCCGAGCAGGCCGGTCAGGCCGATGTCCCCGGTCAGCGCGGCGAAGATCGCGCCTTGCAACTCACTCGTGGCGGCTGTCATCGGACACTCCCGCGTCACGATCCCGGTGCGCCGGCTTTGTACGCAAATGCGTCGGCCGCCCGGCGGCAGCGGTGTCGGCGTCAGCGTAGCGGGCTTCGAGCCCCTCGGCCAGCGCATGTTCGATGCCGCGCAAGGCGCGCACCAGTCCGTCGACGGTCAGTCTCATCGACACCTTCATGTGGTCACCTCGCGCGTGCGGCAGACGAGATAGCGCCCGCCTTCGTCCGGGTCGTGAACGGAGACGATCGCAAAGACGCGCGCCTCGCGGCGGAACCGCATACCCGCCACGACGCCCGCCCGGTGCCGGATGGTGATGCGGTGCGTCAGCGTCTCGATGGTCTGGTCCGCGCCGGGTTGGCCGGTCGCCGATATCGGCTCGACGCGAGCAAACAGCGTCGCCACCAGCGTCCAGGCTTCCGTGTGGCCGCCGATACCGTCGGGCATCGGCGTACAGGCTTCCAGCGCGAGTTCCATCGGAAACGCGCCGGGATCGAAGAGCGCCCGCCTCGTCACAGCCGACGCTCCCGGTAGCCGGCGATCATGCGATCGTAACCCGCCGGATAGGACACCGGCTGATCGTCGGGGCCATAGCTGGCGCGGAACTCGTACCAGTGCGCCACCAGCATCAAAAGCGCGCGCTTGAGGCCGTCGGGCACGTCGGTGCCCGCCTCGCCATAGCCGGCGGCAAAGTCGATCTCGATCCCGTTCATCGCGCGCAGAGGCGCGGGCGGCGCCAGGAAGTGGATGCGTCCCGGCCGCGACAGCAGGTCGGTCTCGTAGCTATCGGGGTCGACAAGCGCTGCCTCCCCCTCGCTGCCATAGGCGGTCACCGACAGAACCTCGCGCAAGGGGTGGCGCGTCAGTATCGCCGAGCCGCTGCGCGGCAGGCGGTCGAGGATCAGCCGCCAGTTCTGCGCGATCATGGCGATGCCGGTTGCGCGTTCGATCTCTTCCCGCCCCGCGCGGATCAGCCCGGCGAGCAGTTCGTCCTCGCTGGCATGTGACAGGCGCAGATGCGCCTTCACTTCCGCCAGCGTCACCGGTTCGGCCTCGGGGCCGACCGTTCTGATCAGGGTCATCGCGTCATTGTCCTCTATGGAACGGGGCGGCCCCGGCGGGGTTGCGCCGGGGCCGCATCGGCACGGTTCTTCGTCCGGCAGGAAGGGCGGCTTGCCGGTCCGGCGGGATGCTCTACGTTTCGCCCCACCGAGCCAGAGCGGCCGGCGGGGCGAAGTGAGCGGCCGCTTCTCAGCTCGTGCCGAATTTCAGCAGCTTGATCGCGTCGAAGTCCTGCACCCCGCCACCGACGCGCTTGGTCGTATAGAACAGCACGTAAGGCTTGGCCGAATACGGGTCGCGCAACACCGTCACGCCGGCGCGATCCACCACGAGATAGCCGCGGGCGAAATCGCCAAAGGCGATCGCGGTCTCGTCGGTGGCGATGTCCGGCATATCCTCGGCCTCGACCAGCGGGAAGCCCATCAGCATCGCGCGCTGGCCGGGCGCGGCGGGCGGCTGCCACAAATAGTTCCCGTCCGCGTCCTTGAACTTGCGGATGGCCGCCTGCGTCTTGCGGTTCATCACCCAGTTCGCGTTCTGGCGATAGCCGCCCTTCAGCGCATAGATCGTGTCGATCAGCTTGTCGGACGGGTTGCTCGCCGCGAACGCGCCGGCGACGCCCGTCGCGATGTAGCCGATCTTCTCCCAGGCCCAGCTCCCTTCCGCCACCTGGTCGTAGTCGAGGAAGCCGCGCGGCTTGTTGGTGCCGTTGCCGGTCACGAAGGCTGTCCCTTCCTGCTCCGCGAAGGCTGCTTCGACCTCGGTGGCGATCCACTGGTCGAGGTCGACCACACTATCCTCCAGAAGCGAAGGCGTCGCCGCCGGCATCGCGTAGAGCTCGGCCGTAGGAAATTCGAGATCGTCGAGCGTCGGTGTGCCGGTCTGCGGGCGGCTGGCGGTCTCTCCTACCCAGCCGACGGCGAAGCCGGTCGTGGCGAAAGGCTTCCGAAGCACCGACGTTGACACTTGGCGCACCGAGGCGATCGAGCGGATCGGCGACAGCGCCGACAGGCGCTTGGCGATTTCGGTCTCGATTTCGACCGGCACCGTATAACCGCCATCGGGACCGGAGCCGGCGGAAAGCGCCTTCGTGTCGAGCGACCGCAGCTGCCGCTCGTCGCCATGACGGATATAGGCCTCGAACGCTGCCTTGTGCTCGCTCGGCGCGGCACGTTCACGACCCAGCCCCGGCCGCAGCTTCTTCAGCTCCATGCGGTCAAGCAGGCGTTTCTGGTCGTCCAGGGCCCGCGAGATGCGGTCCACCTTCTCGGTGCTCAGCACATCGGCCCCGCCGCGGCGTTCGAGTTCGACGAGGCGCTGGTCGTTGCTCTCCTTGAAGGCCTCGAAAGTCGCCATGAAATCCTCGAAGGCTTCGGAGACGCCGGCGACGTCGGCGGGCGCCGCCTTCGTTTCCGGCGCGGGCGAAAGATACTGTTCGGTCATCGTGTGGTTCCTTGTCCTTTGATCGTGCGTGTCGCCGCGCGGATCGTCTGCGTCAGCGCGCTCAGGGTGCCAGGCGCGGCGTCCCGCGCGCGCATTAGGTTGGCGTAGCCGTCGGCGATCACCGCCTTGGCCTCGCCGCGTGTCAGCCCAGCGTCCCGCGTGAGCCACGTCTCGAATTGCCTTACCGTGGGAAGCTGTCGGCGCCCCTTGACCGTCTCGACGCGCGCGCCTGGCAGCATCGGAAACGTCACCACCGAGATTTCCCAGAGATCCGCTTCCCGGATACGGCGGATGCCGGTTCTGGCATCGCGCGCCGCGCGCACCGCCTTGAAACCGATCGACAGGCCATCGAGCGCGCCACCGCGCATCAGCGCCAGCACCTCCCGCGCCCGCGCCACGTCGGTCGCCAGCCGGCCGCGCACGAAAAGGCCGCGCGAATCCTCGCGCACCTCGCTCCACGCGCCGATCGGCTCGCCAGGGTCGTGCTGGAACAGCATGCGGATACCCGCCGCCCCGCGGCTCGCTACCGAGCGGGCGAAGGCGCCCGGCTCGACCACGTCCTTGGCCAAGTCGACGACACCGAACAGGCTGGCGTAGCCGGCGAAGGTGCCGTCGGATGCGACGGCGTCGAGATGGAGGCCGGCGAACTTGCGCTCAGCCCGACCCGTCGAGATATCAGCGTTCATCGGCGTTCCCATGTTCCGGTGAAGTGTCGTGCGCCGGTAGGCGCCAACGGGAAAATGCCCGCATCAGGAAGCCCAGCGCCCACCAGGCGCACAGGCTCGCGGCGGCGGAGCCGGCCAGCAGCGTCTCGGCCGGCCCTATGGCATCCGTGATGCCGAGCTCGTCGGCTAGCTTCACGCCGGCTGCACCGCCGAACACAAGCCCGCAGGCGACGCCCACCGCAAAGCGCACAGCCGCCTCGCGCCTGTTCGCCGGCAAAACGTAGGCCAGCGAGATCGCCGAGCCGGCGACCGCGCCGACGCCCTTGGCCGCCCATAGCAGGGCGTCCTCGCTCAAAACGGTCATGTCGTCTCCGATCGTGTCGCTACGAGGCCGGGCCCGGGTCATGCCTCCCGGTGTTGGCCTGGGGGCTCAGCTGCGCGGGCCGTAGCCCACCGCTTGGCGCTTCTCGTCCTCGGTGAGGAAGCTCGCCGCGCCGACCCTGCTCCACAGCGCCTCGCGGTCGCTCGCCAGGCCGTCGACCTGGTCGGCGTCGTACCAGAGCCGCAGGCGCTCGCCGAACAGCGGCGACAGCCAGGCGGACAACTCCTTGGCGGTGCGCGCCACCAGAGGCAATACCGTCAACCTGTAGAGGGCGCGGTTGGCTTCCTGGTAGTTCGAGTAGGTGGCGTCGCCCGGAATGCCGAGCAGCATCGGCGGCACCCCGAAGGCCAGCGCGATGTCGCGGCTGGCGGAGTGCTTCGCCTCCAGGAAATCCATATCCTTGGGCGAAAGGCTCATCGCCTTCCAGTCCAGCCCACCCTCCAGCAGCAGCGGACGGCCGGCCCTGGACGCGCCCGAATAGCCTTCTTCCAGCTCGGCCTTCAGGCGGTCGAACTGTTCCTCGGTCAGGTTGCCGCCGTCCTTGGGCGCATAGACCAGCGCGCCGGACGGCCGGGCCGAGTTGTCAAGCAGCGCCTTGTTCCACCGCGCGGCGGCATTGTGGATGTCGAGTGCTGCGGCCGCGGCCTCCAGCGGCGGAAAGCCGTAATGGTCGTCGAGCGGGTGGAACAGCGCCATATGGAGGGCCGTACCCTCCGGCGGAGAACCCAGCGCAACCATGCGCCTGGCGCTCCCCGCCCGGTAGACGAGCGCGGCCGGCCAGCCGTCGGCGTCGGTCTCCACCGTCACTCGGTCGGGCCGCAGCAGGTGCAGTTCGCGTGTCCCCACATCGAGCAGTTCCACATAGGCGTTGCCCGAGATCAGCAGATGGCCGTACAGCGCCTCCAGAAACAGGCTGCCGGCCTGGCGCTGGTTTGGGTGCGCCAGAAGGTCGAGCAGCGGATGCGCCGCAAGCTCGGCCTCGTCCTCATAGAGCAGCCATGGCACCGCCGAGGCCGCCTGGGCGATCAGCCGCACCGAACGGTGCGCGATCGGATTGCGCATGAAGCCTTCGCGCGCCAGCCCGCCATAGTCGCGCCGCGTCCAGCGCGCTTCGCCCGCCGCATGCAGTGCCACGAAGCCGGTGCCGCCGGCGTCCTTGCGTTCCGGCGCGCGCGGCCTCGCCGCCGGCCTCGTCCATGGCCAGTTCCATTTCATCGATCGATCCCTG
>JAEUMA010000607.1 GCA_016793565.1 Rhizobiaceae bacterium | reverse complement strand
GTCCTCGATCCGGCTGCGTACCGCCGTCAGCGCCGCCTCCGTTTCGGCCTGACGAGCATCCGGCGGATAGGGGATGCCGGTGACGTAGCGGATGAAGTCGCCCGCCCAGGTCGCACCCTGATGCGTCAGCAGGAAGGGGTCGTAGCTGTGGAATGTCCAGATGACGTTGTCGTCGGGGATCATGCCGGGATCGAGCCGCGCCAAGCCGTCGGCGCTGCTCCAGCAGGCGCCGGACAGAACCAGCGTCAGGCGCGGCGCCGAGGCGCGGGCGGCTGCGAACAGCCGTTTGAGATGTTCTGACCAGGCATCTTCCGCTTCCGCGCAGTCGGTCACCGGCTCGTTCATCAGTTCGAAGGCGACGAGTTCGACGTCCTCCCGCGAAAGCGCCAGCCCCATCCGGCGCACGAGATCGAGATAGCGCTCGAACGTCGCCGGATCGTCCAGCACCTCAGCCATGCCGATTGCCCGGTTTCCGCCAGCCGGAAAGAGATGCAGGTCGACGATCGCCTTGAGACCGGCCTGGTTGACCAGCCGCGCCGACTCCACCACCGACGCGATCAGTTTGTCGCGCAGCGAGGCGCTTTCCGGCGACAGGAAAGGCGACGGGTCGACCGGAATGCGCACAAAGTCGAAGCCGGCGCCCCCGAGCGCGGCGAGTTCGGTGGGGCCGACCGTACGGCGCCATTCCGGAAAGGGGAGCAACACCGCCGGATCGCTCCAGCGGCTCTCGTCCGGCCACGTCGTCCAGATGTCGAGGTTGATGCCGCGCTTGCCCTTGAAGGCCGCGGCGGCGACGGGAAACGTCATCGCCACGCACAGCGCAAGCGCGCATGCGGCCTTGATCGCAGCCGCCAGGAATGTCATCGGGGACGGCCTGTTCATGCGGCAACCCGTGTCATTGCGGGACGCAAAAGGAAAGCGCGATGGCCGATCATGGTGAATATGAGCGCCTGACTGCCGGTATCGCCGGCGAACTCGTGCCCGGCGGACACCGGCTGATGGCCCGCGTCTACTATGCGGATACGGATTTTTCAGGCGTGGTCTATCACGCCCGCTACCTCGAATTCCTGGAGCGCGGCCGCTCGGACTTCCTGCGGCTCGCCGGCGTCCATCATACCGAACTGGCCGAAGGCAAGCACGGCGATCGCATCGCCTGGGTGGTGATCCGCATGGAGATCGACTTCCGCGCCCCGGCACGCATCGACGACATCCTGACCGTCGACACCCGCACCGACGACATCTCCGGCGCCCGCATCGTCATGCGCCAGCAGATCCGGCGCGGCGACGAGGTGCTGATCGACGCCAGGGTGCAGGCGGCGATCATCGGCGAGAACGGCCGCCCGCGGCGCTTCCCGCGTGAGTGGATCGCGGCCTTCCTGCCGCGCCAGGAACCCGCGGCGGACTGAGCCGGCTGCTCGGGGTTACCGATCCTTAACCATAACGGTTCATGAACGGATCGGTGAAACAGCTCCGGAATTCCGGACGCCTTCCTTTCACCAAGATTAGTCCGGAGAAGGCCGCGAACGGCGCATCGCGGGGTTTTTCGGACGTTTGTAGCGAACAGGCGATACGCGGCGGCGCGCAAGGGACGCCGGCGAACCGCGCCCCATATCGAGGACCACGTCATGGAAAACCTTGCACTTGCCGAGCCGGCCGTCGAGCTGTCGATCTGGGCGCTCTTCATGCAGGCGGGCTGGGTCGTCAAGCTGGTGATGATCGGCCTGCTTGTGGCCTCGGTCTGGACCTGGGCGATCATCATCGACAAGACGATCGCCTATGCGCGCATGCGCAGTGCGCTCAACCGCTTCGAGCAGGTGTTCTGGTCCGGACAGTCGCTGGAGGAACTCTACCGCACGTTGTCGGAGCGCAAGACCACCGGCATGGGGGCGATCTTCGTGGCCGCCATGCGGGAATGGAAGAAGAGTTTCGAGAAGGGCGCCAAGTCACCGCTCGCGCTGCAGACCCGCATCGACAAGGCGATGGACCTGGCACTGACGCGCGAGATGGAGAGGCTGGAGGGGCGGCTCGGCTTCTTGGCGACGATCGGCTCGTCCGCCCCCTTCATCGGCCTGTTCGGCACGGTAGTGGGCATCATGACATCGTTTCAGGCGATCGCCGGATCGAAATCCACCAGCCTCGCGGTCGTCGCCCCCGGCATCGCCGAGGCCCTGCTCGCCACGGCAATCGGCCTTCTCGCGGCCATCCCGGCCGTCATCGCCTACAACAAGCTGTCGTCGGACGCGGGCAAGCTGGGCCTGCGCATGGAAGGATTCGCGGACGAGTTCTCCGCCATACTCTCGCGCCAAATCGATGAAAAAGTCGCGGCCAAGGTCTGAGGTAGCAAGCCCATGGGAATGTCTGTTGGCGCGAGCGGCAGCGGCCGTGGCGGACGGGGGCATCGGCGGCGCGGAAGCCGTCGCAGCCTGATGTCCGAGATCAACGTGACGCCCTTCGTGGACGTCATGCTGGTGCTCCTGATCATCTTCATGGTGGCGGCCCCCCTGCTCACCGTGGGCGTGCCGATCGACCTGCCGGAAACGCAGGCCAAGGCGCTCAATTCCGAGACCCAGCCGATCACTGTCTCCATCAATGAGGGCGGCCAGATCTACCTGCAGGAGACCGAGATCCCGATCGACGAGGTCGTGCCCAAGCTCGAGGCCATCGCTCAGACCGGCTACGACGAGCGCATCTATGTGCGCGGCGACAAGACGGCCGACTACGGCACGGTGATGCAGGTGATGGCGCGCATTTCCGCCGCCGGCTACCGCAACCTCGGCCTCGTCACGCTGCAGGAACAGGACAAGTAGCACCAGCATGAAGGCCGGCCTCACCACATCGGTGATCCTGCACGCAGCGTTGCTGGGCTTCGGCCTGCTGACGCTGTCGGCGCCGAGTTCGCTCGAAGTGGCGGACGTCGAGGCCTTCCCGGTCGACATCGTGCCGGTCGAGGAGATGACGCAGATCCTACAGGGCGACAAGACGGCGACCGTGAACGAAAAGCCGGCGCCGCTGCCGACCAAGAAGCCGGACGTGGT
>JAEUMA010000539.1 GCA_016793565.1 Rhizobiaceae bacterium | reverse complement strand
AGCGGCACCAGCGTCGTCTTGCCGGCGCCGGGCGGCGCCACCAGTACCGCGTTGCGCCCGTTTTCCAGCGCCTGCGCCAGAGCGGGCAGCACGGCGGTAACGGGCAGGTCCGGAAGTCGCGCGGCGTCGATCATGGTTGCGCCCGCATATCGTGGCGCCGCCAGGCGGGCAACGTTCGAATCGCCGACGCTTCGGCGACCCTGATCCTTTCCTGTCATTCCTCGGCGCGGCGCGTCGCGGGCGCAAGGTCGAGCTTTGCCGTCTTCCATGCGCCGCTTTCGATCAGAAGACGCGTGTGATCCTGGATCATGTCGATCAGCTTCCTTGCCGCAGTCGACAGCGCCCGCTCGCGCGAGGTGGCGATCACCCATCCCCAGCGGCCGTTGCGGATCGGCGCGGCCGAGACGTCGCCGCGCGCCAGGAGCTCATGCGCGCCACTATAGGGAAGCACGCAGTAACCGGCTCCGGCACGCGTGAGATTGGTCATCAGGAAATTGGTGTCTACCTCCATCTTGGGTTCGGCGACGCGGCCCGCCCGCACGAGAATCTCATCGACGGCACGTCGCAGGCCGTTGGGGAACGGCGTCAGGATCAGATTGTGCCCGGTCAGCGACTTGCCGGAAACCGGGCGCGACAGTTCCAGACCTGCCTCGCGCGGCGCGATCAGCAGAAGGTTCTCCGTCGCCAGCGGCATCTTGCTGAGCGTGGTGAAGGATTCGCGATCGGACAGCAACGCCAGGTCGGCGCCGTCGTTGACGATCGCCTCGCGCACGATCATCGAGGTGTTTTCCGTCACATGCACGCTGACTTGCGGATAGGCTTTGCGAAAGCGGGCGACGACGGGTGCGGTGAGGATCGCGCTCAGCGAGTTCGAAGCGGCCAGCCGTACGATCCCGACCGGCTCGTCGGCCGCCGACATGATCTCGCTCTTGATGCGGCCGACGCTGGCCAGCAGCACCCGCGTGCGGTCGACCAGCCGCTGTCCCGCTTCGGTCAGCACCACCCCTCGCGCCTTGCGCTTGAACAACCGCGTGCCAAGCTCCTGTTCGAGCAGCCGGATCTGCCTGCTCAGCGCAGGCTGCGAGACATGCGCGCGCATCGCCGCGTGGGTGATGTTGAGCGTGTTGGCGACGTGAACGAAATATTCGAGCTGGCGCACGTCCATGGTTTTCTCCCGCCCCTGCAAGCCATAAGCGAATGTCATGGTTGCGATGTGTGATTTGTCTTAGTGCTGATAACTGCTGCGCGTTAGTAGTAGCTTGCGGCAAGGAACGCCATCGTGTCGTCGAACTAGACGCTCGGGGAAGCAGTCCGGCTTGGGAGGGAATATGGGGAGTGATCTGCGCGGCCAGACGGCCGTCGTCACGGGCGCGTCGCAGGGGCTAGGCCTGGCCATCGCGCGACGGCTGCTCGCCGACGGGGCCAGCATCAGCCTATGGGACGTCGGGGAGGAGGGCCTGGCGCGTGCTGCGAACGAGCTGGGCGCGCCGGACCGTACCCAGACCGTGGTGGTGGACGTGGCGTCGGAAGCGCGGGTGATCGCCGCCCGGGACGCCACCCTCGAACGTTTCGGCACGGTCTCCGTGCTGGTCAACAATGCCGGCGTCTCGGGTCCTCATTCGCCGGTATGGGAACTCTCCCTGGCCGACTGGCAGCGCGTCGTCGACGTCAACATGACCGGCGTGTTCCTGTGCTGCAAGGCCTTCGCGCAGACCATGCTCGCGGTGGACTACGGCCGCATCATCAATATCGCCTCGGTGGCCGGCAAGGAGGCGAGCCCCCTTATCAGCGCCTATGCGACGTCGAAAGCCGGCGTGATTGGCTTCACCAAGACGCTGGGCCGCGAACTGGCGAACACGAAGATAACGGTCAACTGCGTCACCCCCGCGGCCATCAAGACGGCGATTTTCGACCAATGGCCCGCCGACTATGTGGAATCGCTGCGCGCAAAAATTCCGATGGGCCGCTTCGGCACGCCGGACGAACTGGCGGCGCTGGTCGCCTGGATCGCCTCGCCCGAGGCGTCCTTCAGCACGGGCGCCGTGTTCGACCTCTCCGGCGGCCGCACCGACTACTGATACGCCAGCCGCCGCAGGAAGGCCCCGCCATGCACCCGTTCGTCACGGCCACCAACCACACCAGTTTCACGGTAGAGTACATGGACCGCGCCGTAGCGCTGTTCCGCGACGGGCTCGGCTTCGCGCTGACCTCGCGGGCCGGTCGCGATCCTGCTTCCATTCAGACCATCACGGGCGTGGCGGGCGCGGATGTCGAGATCGCCTATCTGCGGCGTGCCGACCATACGGTCGAACTCATCGAATATCGCGCGCCGGCCGACCGGCGCGCCTACGATCTGCGCCCCTGCGACGTGGGGTTCGCGCACATCGCCTTCGACGTCGACGACATCGACGCCGCCATAGGTCACCTGGCGGGGTTCGAGGCAGTGCCGATCGCGCCACCTTACGTCAACAAGACCGGCGGGCCGAATGCCGGCGTGCGCGTTTCCTATCTCAGGACACCCGACCGGGTCACGATCGAGCTGATCGAGCGGCGCGCCTAGGATTCTCGGCTTCCTGCCGCGCGGCGGCGGGCTTCCTTTCACGACGCAATTTCCCTTGTCCCGGCGTAGCGCATCCCGCTGCGCCGGGCGTTTGCGTTGCGTCGCCGCCTGTTCTTTTCGTCGCACGTTTAGCCATAAGCGAAATGCATTTCTTCCATAGGCTATTTGTGTTTGTTTTGGGGATCGCTTCATGGAAGTCTTCGCGTACGGCGCACTGTCGAACGATGCGCCGGCAGGGAAGAGCGCCAGCAGCCGACGGGACGCGTGGGAAAACGCGTATCCGGCCGGATACGCTGCGACGGGGGACGGAATGAAGGCATCAGGCTCGGCAGCCCGCAGCGAATCGGGCACCAACCGCCAGGCGCGCGCCGTGGCGCGCAAGGCGAGCGCCGCCAACGGCGGCTCGGCGCCCGCGCTTGCCGTTCGCAACGCGCCCAAGCTGGACGACGCTGAACTGCGCCAGCTGCTGCGGACGATGCTCGTCATCCGCGCCTTCGAGACGCGCACGACGGAGCTGTTTCTCGCCGGCCAGGTCAAGGGCACCGCGCACTCCTCGATCGGCCAAGAGGCGATCGCGGCGGGCGCCTGCTATCCGCTGCTGCGCAGCGATTTCATCACCACGCATCATCGCGGCCACGGCCATTGCATCGCCAAAGGCGCCGACGTGTCGCGCATGATGGCCGAATTGCTCGGCCGCCGCGACGGCATCTGCGGCGGTCTGGGCGGCTCTATGCATGTCGCCGACATCGGCCTCAACATCATCGGCGCCAACGGCATCGTCGGCGCCTCGATGGGCCTTGGGGTGGGAGCGGCACTCGCCGCCAAGCAGCGCAATTCGACCGACGCCGGCGTGGCGATCTTCGGCGACGGCGGCTCCAACGAGGGCATCTTTCACGAGGCCATGAACATGGCCGCGATCTGGAAGCTGCCGATCGTGTTCCTGTGCGAAAACAACCAGTACGGCCTCTCCACCTCATTCGCGGAATCGACCGCCGGCGGCTCGGTCTCCGCGCGCGCCGCCGGCTACGGCGTGCCGGGCGAGACCATAGACGGCAACGATGTCGTGGCGGTCTATGCCGCGATCGACGAGGCTGTCGCCAGGGCGCGGGCCGGCGAAGGGCCGACGCTGATCGAGGCGATCACCTACCGTCACGGCGACCATTCCATGCGCGCGAACCTGCCCGGCTACCGCCAGGACGAGGAGGTCGAGCGCTGGAAGGCGATGGATCCGATCCTGCGCTGCAAGCGCCTGCTGCTGGAGCGCGAGGCGATCTCAGAGGTCGAGTACGACGCCATGTCGGCCGAGGTCGACGCCATGCTGGAGCAGGCGGTCGACTTCGCCAAGGCGTCGCCCGAACCCGAGG
>JAEUMA010000574.1 GCA_016793565.1 Rhizobiaceae bacterium | reverse complement strand
CGTAGGCGCCTTGGCCGGCGGTTTGATTTCCGGTGACGCCGAAGGCGCGCTGGTGGGCGCAGCGGTGGGCGGCGCTACCGGCGTCTTGGTGCGCAACCTGCGCAACGGCTACTGCGAGTACCGCGACCGCCACGGCCGCATCTATACCGCGCGCTGCTAACGTCGATCCCGGCCTCAGGGCGGTGATCGGCGCGCTCCGTCACCGCTTGGCATTTCTCGAGATTGTCACTGCCGGCTCTTGGCCGGCTTCAGCGGGATATCGATCGTCACCGCGAGCCCGTCTTCGCTGAAGCTGCGATCGAGCTTGCCACCCAGTTCCTGGGTGATGTTCATGTCTATCAGCCGCGTCCCGAAGCCGGGCCGGCCGGCAGGTGGCGATGCGGGTGAACCGGTCTCGCTCCAGCGTATCCTCAACCAGTCGCCGGCCGCGTCGGTATTCCAGCGGACGCGCAGCGCATCGACCGTCTGGCCGGCGGCCCCGTATTTCAGCGCATTGGTAGCGAGTTCGTGAAAAGTCAGCCCCAGCGCCTGTGTCTGCGCCTCTGTCAGCATCACGGGCGGGCCGGAAAGAATTTCGGCCGGAAGATCGTTGCCGAACACCTGGCCGAGTTCGATGCGAAGAAGCTCGCCGAGATCGGCCTTCTGCCAACTAGAACGCGTTAGCATGTCCTGCGATGCGGCCATCGCCTGCAGGCGTGCGGCGAACGATGAGGAAAACTCATCGAGCGTCTTGGCGTTGTTGGCCGTATGCCGCGCGATCGCCATCACCCTGGCGATGGAATTCTTGATGCGGTGATTCATTTCCCGCAGCATCAGATCCTTGTCCTGCAGGCTCTTCTCGGTCGTCTGCTGCAGTTTGCGGATGGCGTCGTAGGCTTGGGACTGCGAACGCGAGAGCATGCCCGCAGCTGCCGCGAGAATGAGCCCGAGCGCGCCGAGCGCAAAGGCGATGCCGGGAGAATTGGGCGGCTCGAACCCTTCCGCAGGGCTGAAGAGCACGATCCATTGCCGTCCGGCCACGTTGAGTTCGCGGCTGACGAGATAGTCGGTTCCGAACGATGGCGACGAGGGCCGTTCGGAACTGTATACCGGCCTGCCCTGGTCCGGCGCGCCGTCGAACACGTCGTAGTGGATCGGAAGCTCACGCGATCGCCCCAGCGCGGCCGCGAAAAGATCGCCGATCCGGAACGAGGCATACAGGAAGCCGGCAGGCACGAGCGCACCGGCGCCGTCGGTGTTTGTGTCGCTCGGAAAGAACGGCAGATAGACGAGAAAGCCTGGAATGCCCGGCGAATCGGTCTGAACGAGCGAAAGCGGAACCGTTGCGCGCGCCTCGCCGCTGGCCATAGCCTCCTGCATTGCAGCACGGCGATCGGGCTCGCTGAACATGTCGAAACCCATGACCCGCCGGCTTCGTTCATCGAGCGGCGAAAACATCACTACCGGCGTCCGCCAGTCCTGGTCGGTTTCGGCCGGCCAGATCGCGGCGTCGGCACCCTGGTTGCGGGCAAGCTCGGTGGCCGCGCTTGCCTCGTCTCCGACGGGTACAAGGCGGGCATAACCGATCCCGCGAATGCCGGCGAACCGCTTCTCCAGTTCCAGCGTCGCCACGAACGTGTCGAATTGCTGGCGGTCTACCGCCTGTCCGTTGGCCTGCATGAACCCCAGCGTAGAGCGCAGCAGCGCCATGTGCTGGTCGATGCGCGCATCGATGCGGGCAAGGGCATCGTCGGCGGCAGCCTCGAATTTGAAGCGCCCCGCCTGTACTCCGGCAAAATAGGTCATGCCTGCCATGACCAGACTGGCCACGGCAACCGCCAGGAAGACGACGACGGGCAGGTACTTTCGCACGGGCAGCGCTTTCGATTCGCGGCGCATTTTTAACAAGCGTCGGCGCGCATGCAATCGCAACGGGCATTGACGGAAGCGTCGCGACGCCCAAAAAGGTGAGCGGGCACGAACAAGAGGCGGGATATGTCCGTCGGAATCCGTCACGACGACGTAAGGCGCCGCAATCGCGCCATGGTACTGGGGGCCATCCGTCGCTCGGGCAGCCCTTCCCGCACCGAGATCGCGGCGGTAACAGCGCTCAGTCACTCGACGATATCGGCGATATCGGCCGACCTGATCGCGGAGGGAATCTTGCGAGAGGCGGCCAACGCGGAGCCTGCTCACCTGAAACGCGGACGCCCGCAGGTGGGGCTGGAAGCAAACCCGGGCGCCGGAGCCATCGCCGTCGTCATCCTTTCTCTGAACTCGCTGGCCGCCGCGCTGGTCGACTATTCCGGGCAGGTCATGGCGCACGAACAGCGCCGCATCGCGACACGAACGCTGCCGGCCTCCGAACTGGTCGGAGAAACGGTGGCCATGCTGCGCCGCGTAATCGCCACGCAGACCGGCACGGCAGCGGTGTTGCGCGTGGCGATGGCCGTCCAGGGCGTCACAGACAAGGATGGGCGCGCTCTGCTGTGGTCGCCCATCACGCCGCATACCGACATTCCGTTCGCCGAGATCCTGGAGGAGGCTTGCGGCGTGCCGACCGCGGTGGAGAACGACTGCGGCATGATGGCCGAGGCGCTCGGTTGGCGCGATCCAGGCCTCTATCGCGACAACTTCATGGCCGTGCTGCTATCGCATGGTATCGGCATGGGGCTGGTGCTGAAAGGCGAGATGTTCACCGGTACGCAATCGTCGGGCGGCGAGTTCGGCCACATGATCCATCGGCCCGAGGGCGCGCTTTGCCGCTGCGGACGGCGCGGATGCGTGGAGGCCTATGCCGGCAACTATGCGATCTGGCGTTTCGCATGCGGCCTGCCAGACGACGCCCCGCCTGCGGACGACGTGCCCGACGAGGCCATCATCGACCTGGCGCATGCCGCACGCAGGGGAGAGCCGCTTCCCCTGGAAGCATTCCGCCGCGCCGGAGAAGCCCTCGGCTACGGTCTGGGCTCCCTCTTCGCGCTGATCGATCCGGCGCCGGCCTGTTTCGTCGGCGTCGGGGCGACCGCCTACGACCTGATGGAGCCCACTCTGCGCGCGGCGCTCGCCCGCACGGCCGGTGGTCATCACGCGGAGGCCATCGCTTTCGCGGCGGAGCCTTCCGAAATGCCACTGATTCTGGAAGGCTGCACCATGCGCGCCCTCACCTTCATCGACGAGATGGTGTTCGCGCCGGGCACGCCGGCAGCGGGCCGCGACGTAGCGTAGGTTTGGTCAATCCTCGCGGATCGCGTAGCCCGAACCGCGAATGGTGCGGATGATGTCTGGAAGGCGGCCCGTGTTGACGGCCTTTCGCAGGCGCCCGACATGGACGTCCACGGTGCGTTCGTCGATATAGATCGTCTCGCCCCAGACATTGTCGAGAAGCTGACTGCGCGAGAAGACGCGGCCGGGGTGGCGCATCATGAATTCCAGCAGCCGGAATTCGGTCGGGCCGAGCCGAATCTCGTGCGTGTTGCGATAGACGCGGTGCGATTCGCGGTCGAGCGTGAGATCTCCGACCTTGAGCACGGTGGAAAGCACTTCCGGCTTGGCGCGGCGCAGCAGCGCCCGTACCCGAGCCATGAATTCGGGCGTCGAGAACGGCTTGACCAGATAATCATCCGCACCTGTGGAAAGCCCTCGCACGCGGTCGCTTTCTTCGCCCCGCGCCGTCAACATGATGATCGGCAGGCGCTCGGTCTCAGACCGCATCCTCAGCCGGCGGCAGAGCTCGATGCCGGAAACCGCCGGGATCATCCAGTCGAGCACAAGCAGATCGGGAACGCTCTCCTGCAGCCGTAGTTCAGCCTCGTCGCCGCGGGTGATCACCTCGACCTGATAGCCCTCCGCCTCCAGATTGTAGCGAAGCAGCACGCCGAGGGGCTCTTCGTCCTCCACGACCATGATCTTGGGCGCAATCATAGACATGCCGTTTCCGGCCTCCGGCTACGCGGCGGGTGCCCGCAGCGTCGTCTCGTCGATCTTCGGCCGATTGGGCGGCAGCAAAGTGCCCGTGACGACGTAGTAGGCGTTCTCGGCGATATTGGTGACATGGTCGCCGATGCGTTCGAGGTTCTTCGCACAGAAGAGCAGATGGGTGCAGGCAGTGATGTTGCGCGGATCCTCCATCATATAGGTCAGGAGTTCCCGGAAGACGGCGGTGTACTTGACATCCACCTGTTCGTCCTCGGCGCGCAACTCGGCGAGCCCCTCCGCATCGCGCGCCACATAGCGCTCGACAACCCCCTGGACCTGATCCAGCACCAGCGATGCCATCGAGTCGATACTGTGCGAGAGGGTGCGTGGCATAGGCGTCTGCCCGACGGCATAGACGCGCTTGGCGATATTTTTGGCCAGATCGCCGATTCGTTCAAGATCGCCGGCCATGCGGATCGCGCCGACGACTGCGCGCAGATCCTGTGCCATGGGTTGGCGCTTGGCGATCAGCGTGATGGATCGGTCGTCTAGCTCGTGCTGGCGCGCATCCATGACGGCGTCGTCCGAAATGACCCGCTGCGCGAGCGCATTGTCGGGCCCCAGCAGCGCCATGATGGAAGCCTCCACCATCGATCCTGCGAGTTCGCCCATATCGCGGATCAGCCGGTCGATCTCGTCCAGCTCTTCGTCGAAGGAAGTGACTGTATGTTCGCCCATGACAATCTCCTGGTGAACTGATGCGAAAGCGGGGCGATCAGCCAAAACGGCCGGTGATGTAGTCCTGGGTGCGCTTGTCGTCGGGGTTGGTGAACATTTTCTCCGTCGCACCCTCCTCCACCAGGTAGCCCAGGTGGAACATGGCTGTGCGCTGCGACACGCGCGCCGCCTGCTGCATGGAATGGGTGACGATCACGATGGTATAGTTGCTACGCAGTTCGTCGATCAGTTCCTCGACCTTCGCCGTGGCGATCGGGTCGAGCGCCGAGCAGGGCTCGTCCATCAGGATCACCTCGGGCGACACGGCGATGGCGCGGGCGATGCACAGGCGCTGCTGCTGCCCGCCGGACAGGCCGGTGCCGGACTCGTGCAGACGGTCCTTCACCTCGTTCCACAGCGCGGCCTTCTTGAGGCTGGACTCAACGATCTCGTCGAGAGCCGCTTTGCCCTTGGCGAGCCCATGGATGCGCGGGCCGTAGGAGACGTTCTCGTAGATCGACTTCGGAAACGGATTGGGCTTCTGGAACACCATGCCGACGCGAGCCCGCAGCTCCACCACATCGATGTTCTTGTCGTAGATGTCCTCGCCGTCGAGCGTGATCAGACCACCCACGCGGGCCGCGTCAATGGTGTCGTTCATGCGGTTCAGACAGCGCAGGAACGTCGACTTGCCGCAGCCGGAAGGACCGATCAACGCCGTCACCTGGTTCAAGCGCACGTCGAGGTCGACATCGTACAGCGCCTGCTTCTCCCCGTAGAAGACGCAGACCTTCTTGCCCTGCATCTTCACGGCCTCGTTCGTCGATCCGCTCATTCTGCCGCCCACCGCGTCCTCAAGGGACTTTTCCGTCATGATGTTCATTGCCAGGATACTCCCTACCAGCGCCGCTCGAAACGCCGCCGAAGAACTATGGCGGTGATGTTCATGGCCATCAGGAAAATGAGCAGGATGATGATGGCACCCGACATCCGCTCGACGAAGGCGCGCTCGGCCTCGTTAGCCCACATATAGATCTGCACCGGCAGCGCGGTGGCCGGATCGAACGGCGTCTTCGGATAGTCGGCTACGAAGGCCACCATGCCGATCAGAAGCAGCGGCGCTGTCTCGCCAAGCGCACGCGCCAGCCCGATGATAGTGCCGGTGAGAATGCCCGGCGTCGCCAGAGGCAGCACGTGCTGGAACACCATCTGCATCTTCGAGGCGCCGAGGCCCAGCGCCGCCGAGCGGATCGAGGGCGGCACCGCGGCCAGCGCCGCGCGTGTCGCGATAATGATCGTCGGCAGCGTCATCAAGGTCAGCACCAGCCCGCCGACGAAGGCGGCCGAACGCGGCAGGCCCATGAAGTTGATGAACACCGCGAGGCCGAGCAAACCGAACACGATCGACGGCACGGCCGCGAGATTGTTGATGTTGACCTCGATGAGGTCTGTCAGCCGGCTCTTCTTGGCGAATTCCTCGAGGTAGATCGAGGCCGCCACGCCGATTGGCAGCGCGAGTAGCAGCACGATCACCATCATGTAGACCGAGCCGATGATGGCCACGCCGACGCCTGACGTCTCGGGCCGGCTGGAGGCGCCGTAGGTGAACAGTCCGGTGTTGAAGTGCTCCGCCATGGCGCCGTCGGCGCTCAGCTGGCGCATCCACTCGACCTGCTGGTCGGAGACCTTGCGCCGGCTTTCGTCCACGCCGAGGTCGATCTGGCCCTTGTAGGCGGAATCGATGTTGGCGGAGGCGAGCACATCGACGCTGCGTGTAGTGCCGATCACAGCCGGATCGGCGAGCACGATGTCGCGCAGCTGCGCCCTCACACCGTCGGAAAGGAAGCCTTTCAGCTTGCGCACCTGCGCCTTGTCGTCGCGGTCGATGCCGAGCTTGGCGATCAGCGCGTCTTCGGCCAGCTTCGGATAGTTGGCCGCCATAAGGGCGTTCTGGTCGGTCGCACGCTTGTTGTTGGGGTCGATGATCGCTTCGTTGAAATCGACCTGCAGCGTCACGGTCGTCTGCCAGAAGGCGGTGTAGCCCTTGGAAACGATCGAGACCAGCATGACGGCCAGGAACACCAGGCCCACCGAGATGGCCAGCAGCCCCATTATGCGGAAGCGCTTCTCGGCGGCGTAGCGCCGCTTCAGGCCGATGTCTCGCCGCGGCGCCGCGGAGGCGCCGACGGCCGTGCCCATGGTGAAGTCGGTCATTCGTACTGCTCCCGATACTTCCGCACGATGTAGAGCGCCGCGATGTTCATCAGCAGCGTCAGAAAGAAGAGGGTGATGCCGAGCGCGAAGGCGACCAGCGTCTGCGGCGAGTTGAACTCGAGGTCGCCGGTCAGCTGGTTGACGATCTTGACGGTTATCGTCGTCATCGCCTCGAACGGGTTGAGCGTGAGATTGGCGGCCACGCCGGCGGCCAGCACCACGATCATGGTCTCGCCGATGGCGCGCGACGCGGTCAGCAGGATCGCCCCGACGATGCCCGGAAGCGCCGCCGGCAGGATGACCCGCTTGATCGTCTCCGATCGCGTCGCGCCCAACCCCAGCGAACCGTCGCGCATGGCGCGCGGCACCGCGGTGATGATGTCGTCGGACAATGACGAGACCACCGGGATCAGCATGATCCCCATGACGAGCCCGGCGGTGAAGATGGACTGCGCCTGGATGAACGGGGTG
>JAEUMA010000561.1 GCA_016793565.1 Rhizobiaceae bacterium | reverse complement strand
AACCTGTTTGCGAAGGATGCCGACGACGACACGCTGTGGGAAGCGCTTCGGACGGTCGAACTTGACCAGCGCATCAGCCAGGGCGGCGGCCTCGATGGCTGGATCACGCAGGATACGCTCTCGTTGGGCGAAGCGCAGCGGCTGAACCTCGCCCGCGCGCTCCTTTCCGACAAGCCGATCGTGCTGTTCGACGAGCCGGCGGAGCACCTCGACGGCAAACAGGGCCCGCGCGTCGTCCGCAGGGTGCTTTCGCGCCTCACGGACCGCATCGTGGCGGTCTCGAGCCACCATCCGCTTGGCATCGACGGGGCCGCCACCATCCGGCTTTGAGACGTTTTCGCCTCCGCGCTTTGCCTCATGCATGGCGGCTTCGTCGGCATCGGCGAAGGCGCTCGCTTGACGAACCGGCCTGGTCGGACCAGAATTCACCTGGGCGCAGGAGGAAGCGTCCGGGAGGAAAAATGGCCTCGATACGCCTCTTCAAGGGCGCGTTCGGGCATGTGTCGGTACTCAACGCGGCCAGCGACCTGGTCACGCACGCGCATGCCGAGGCGCATGTCATCATCTGGCTCGAGGGCGACCCGGGCGAGATGATCGTCGGTGACGTTACGGTGCCACTCGGCCCCGGCAATGCCGTCTGCGTCAACTCACTGCAACCGCACAGCCACCATTTCACAGATGGGCGGCCGGGATCGTTCCTTGCTTTCTACATCCAGCCGCACTGGGCAGCGCCGCGTATGGGACGACGCCCGGGCCAGCCGCTGTTCCGCAGCCCGGCGGTGCGGCTCGACGCGGAAATGCGCAGCCTCGCGGCCATGCTGTTCGGCCATCTGATCGGCGCGTGCGAATCCGGCGACTTCGCCGTCTACGAGATCGAGCGGATGATCGACCGGCTGATCGAAGGCATCGGCGCGGCGCAGCACGCGATACCCGCCGCGGCAGGACCTGCGGGCCGGCTCGACCATCGCATCCGCAAGGCGCTGGCGCTGATGCAGGCGAACGTCTCCGGCAGGCTGGGCCTCGACGAGGTGGCGCGCTCGGTCGGCCTGTCGCGGCCGCATTTCTTCAGCCTGTTCAAGGACCAGATGAGCCTGACGCCCAACGTCTACTGGAACACGCTGCGCATGGGCGAAGCGTTGCGGCAGGTCAAGGATTCCGACGAATCGCTGACCTGCGTGGCCTGCAACCTCGGCTTCACCACCCAGGCGAACTTCACGCGGTTCTTCCGCGACCACGCCGGCGTGCCGCCGACGCTCTACCGCGAGGCGGCACGCGCCGCCGCGTGACGCTTTTTCAGACTTCTCGATAAGAGCCCAAGACGCCTTGATAAGCTGCCTGTCGGCGACGGCGTAGACTTCCTGCCACACAGCAACCGTGAGGAAGCCATGCCGAGCGTCCATGTTTCGAGCGTCATCGATGCCCCCGTCGAGCTTGTGTGGGAGCGCATCCGCGACTTCAACGGCCTTCCCGGCTGGCATCCGCGCATGGTCGAAAGCGAAATCGAGGACGGCAGGCAGGCAACCGACATCGGCGCCGTGCGCAGGTTCAAGGTAGCGTCCGGCGCGGTGATCCGCGAGAAGCTGATCGCCTTTTCCGATGGCGACCGCGCGACGACCTATTCCATCATCGGCCACCCGGCGCCGATCACCAACCACACCGCTACGCTGAGGCTGGAGCGCGTGACGGACGGGGACCGCACCTTCGCGGTATGGACGGCCGAGTTCGATGCGCCGGCCGACCAGGCGGCGGCGATCGCCAAGGGCATGGGCGAAAACGTCTTCCAGGGCGGCTTCGACGCATTGAAGAGCCATTTCGCAAAATCCTGACCGGAGGGCGGGAGGAGACCATGCCGCTTTCGCTTCGGACATTTTCCACCGTGCGCGAGGCCGAACAGGCCCTTGTCTCGCACGCCGCGCGCTATCTCGGCGGTGGTACGCTTGCCATGCGGGCTGCCAACGAGGGCGACCTTTCCTTCAACACGCTGGTGCGCAGCTCCGACCCGGCGCTGAGCCTGATCAAGGTGGAAGGATCGGAAGTTCGGCTCGGCGCGTCCATCACCATGGCCGCAATCATGCGCCACCCGGCGCTCGGCCCGATCGCCGGGGCCGCGCGGGCGGTGGGTGGGCCGGCGGTCCGCAACATGGCGACCATCGGCGGCAATCTGTTCGCGCCGACGCCCTATGGCGACTTCACCGTCGCGCTGCTTGCGCTCGGCGCGTCCGTCGAAGTCGAAGGCCGTTCGCTCGACCTGGACGAGTTCCTGTTCGTCCGCGAGAGATTCGGCGGCATCGTTAGCGGCGTAAGCTTCCCGCTACCGCCAGCCGGCGGCTTCCGCTTCGTCAAGGTTTCACGCGTGAAGCCCAAGGGCGTGTCAGTACTGTCTATCGCCACGCTGCTGGAAACGGATGGTTCGGGCGCGGTGACGCGGGCCCGCGTCGCGCTCGGATGCATGGGTGGGAGACCGATCCGCGCCAAGAAGGCCGAGGACGCACTTATGGGCGCGCATCTGACCGAAGGCGGCATTGCCCGCGCGGTCGAAGCCGTATCCGACGGCGTGAACCCGCCGACCGACCCGGTCGCCAGCGCATGGTACCGGCGCGAGGTGCTGCCGGTGCATTTCCGCAGGCTGCTTTTGCAGTAGCGGACCGACCCAGCCGCACGCCAGGGAGGAAAGAATGGCAAAGAAGGTAGCCTTCCAGATCATGCTGAACGGCGAGGAGCGGGCCGAGTTCATCGACGGCGGCGCGACCCTGCTCACCGTGCTGCGGGACAAGCTGGGCGACACCTCGCCGAAGGGCGGCTGCCATCAGGGCACGTGCGGCGCCTGCTCCGTGCTGGTCGACGGCGAATTGGTCCTGTCCTGTCTGACGCTCGCCCAGACCTGCGAGGAACGGACTGTCGAGACCACCGCCGGGCTGGCCAGGGACGGCGTGCTGCACCCGCTCCAGCGCGCCTTTCTGGACGGCTTCGCTGCGCAGTGCGGCTTCTGTACGCCGGGCATGCTGATGGCGGCCAAGGCGCTGCTCGACCGCACACCCGACCCCAGCCGAGACGAGGTGATCGAGGCG
>JAEUMA010000490.1 GCA_016793565.1 Rhizobiaceae bacterium | reverse complement strand
CATCGCTGCCGAGGCCGGCGTCGACGATTTCCTCGCCGAGGCGACGCCGGAACGCAAACTGGAGTTGATCCGTAAAGAGCAGGCCGAAGGCAAGCTCGTCGCCATGTGCGGCGACGGGTCGAACGACGCCCCTGCCCTCGCCCAGGCCGATGTGGGCGTGGCGATGAATACGGGCACGCCCGCCGCCAAGGAAGCGGGCAATCTGATCGACCTCGACTCCGACCCGACCAAACTCATCGAGATCGTGCTCGTCGGCAAGCAGTTGCTGATCAGCAGAGGCTCGCTGACTACCTTCTCAGTCGCCAACGACGTGGCGAAATATTTCGCCATTCTCCCGGCCCTCTTCGTGACCGCCTATCCGGCTCTGGACACGCTCAACATCATGGGTCTCGGAAGCCCGGGCAGCGCCATCCTTTCGGCTGTCATCTTCAACGCATTGATAATCATCGCGCTGATCCCGCTGGCACTGCGTGGCGTGAAATACCAGCCCGCCACCGCCGCCAGCCTGCTGAGACGAAACTTGCTCGTCTACGGGCTCGGCGGCCTGATCGTTCCCTTCGTCGGCATCAAGGCAATCGACCTGATTGTCAACGCCGCCGGCATCGTATGAGGTGACACTATGCTTTCCGAACTCAGACCCGCAGTGACTCTTCTCGCCATGTTCACGCTGCTCACCGGAGTGGCCTATCCACTCGTGATGACAGCCGCCGCACAGACGCTGTTCCCAAGGCAGGCGAACGGCAGCCTGATCGAGCGCGACGGCCGGATTGTCGGCTCGTCGCTGATCGGCCAGTCCTTCTCGGGCGAAGCCTATTTTCACGGCCGCCCTTCGGCTGCGGGGACCGACGGCTACGATGCCGCGTCCACCGGTGGAAGCAATCTCGGCCCTACATCGAAGACGCTGATCGACCGCGTGACCGCCGATGCGCAGCGCATCAGTGTTGAAAACGGGGGGGCGTCCGTACCCGTAGACCTCGTCACCGCATCCGCCAGCGGGCTTGACCCGCACATCTCGCCGGCTGCTGCGACAATGCAGGTCGAACGCGTCGCCGGAGCAAGGGGAGCAGACCCTGCAACTCTTCGCGCGCTGGTCGCCGAGCATCTCGAAAGCCGGACGCTCGGTATGCTGGGCGAGCCGCGCGTCAACGTGCTGTTGCTCAACCTCGCGCTTGACGAACGCATGCCGGTCTCAGACTGATCATGGAGCAGCAAGGCCGCCCGGAACCCGACGCCCTCCTCGCGGAAGCCGCTAAAGAGGGACGCGGGCGGCTGAAGATCTTTCTCGGAGCGGCCCCCGGCGTCGGCAAGACATATGCGATGCTGGAGGCCGCGCAACGACGCAGGGCCGACGGTCTGGACGTCGTCGTCGGCGTCGTCGAGACGCATGGCCGGAGCGAAACTGAGCGCTTGACAGCGGGGCTCGAAGTCGTGCCACGCGCGCAAGTCCCATATGGCGGGCGCCTGCTCTCCGAAATGGACCTTGATGGCATCATCGCCCTGCATCCCAGACTGGTTCTCGTCGATGAGCTGGCCCACACCAACGTGCCGGGCAGCCGCCACGCCAAGCGATGGCAGGATGTCGAAGAGCTTCTGGCAACGGGCATCGACGTCTACTCGACGCTGAACATCCAGCATCTCGAAAGCCTCAACGACGTAGTCGCCCGCATCACCCGCGTGAAGGTACGCGAGACGATCCCCGACAAGGTACTGGAACTTGCCGACGACATCGAACTGATCGACCTGCCTCCAGACGAACTCATCGAACGGCTGCGGCAAGGCAAGGTCTACATCCAGGATCAGATCGCACGCGCTATTCAAAACTTCTTCTCCAAGGGCAATCTCACCGCCTTGCGCGAGCTGGCGATGCGGGTCGCGGCCGACCGGGTCGATGCGCAGATGGCAGCCCACATGAAGAGCCATGCGATCCATGGCCCGTGGCCGGCGCAGGACCGCGTGCTGGTCTGCGTCAACGAGGCGCCCGTCTCCAAGGCTCTGGTCCGGGCAGCCAAGCGCATGGCCGAGCGGTCGCGGACCGACTGGATCGTCGCAAGCGTGACGACACCGGCGTCCGAGCATCTCCCGGATGCGGCAAAGGATTCGATCGCCGAGACCCTGCGGCTGGCGGAATCTCTGGGGGCAGACATCTCGACCATCAATGCCGAAAGCCACGTCGCCGACGAAATTCTTGCCTTCGCCCGCAGCCGCAACGTCTCGCGCATCGTGCTCGGACGTCCGCGGCCGCGCCTCTTCACGGCCTGGTTCACGCGTGAGACGGTAGCCGACGAGATCATCCGTAAAGCGGACGACTTCGAGGTGACCATCGTTTCGGCTGATCCGCGCGAGGCGAGAAAGGCCGCGATCCGTGGTGCCGCGCTCGTTCCCGAGCGCGATCCGAAGGCCTATCTCTGGTCGGCAGCCGCTGTAGCGGCCGCAACTGTCGTCGCGATCTTCGTCAATCGCATCTTCCCGGTCGAGAGCCTGTCGCTATTCTTCCTGGTGGCTGTGCTGGGGGTCGCCGCCCGCTTCGGCCTGTGGCCCTCGATCTTCGCCAGTGGGCTCGCCTTCCTCAGCTATAATTTCTTCCTCCCGGAACCGTTCTTCACCTTCGAGATCGCCAATCAGGATCTAGTGCTGACGCTCTTCCTGTTCCTGGCGGTAGCGGTCGTCACAGGCAATCTCGCGGCCCGCTTGCGGGATCAGGCGCATGCCCAGCGCGCGATTGCCAGACGAACGGCGAACCTGTTCGACTTCTCGCGAAAAGTCGCCAGCGTCGCCTCGTTTGATGACGTGGTCTGGGCAGCGGTCACCCATGTCGCGTCGACGATGCAGTGCTCTTCCATCATCCTGATGCCGGACGCGTCGGGCCGGCTTGCGATTGTCGGTGGCATGCCCCCCGAGGACCAGCTCGAACCGCGAGACCGCGGCGCGGCGGAGTGGGCCTGGGACAAGCGCGAGCCGGCGGGCTGGTCGTCACAGACCTTGCCGTCGGCCACCTGGCTCTTCCTGCCGATGAAAAGCGCGGACCGCATTCACGGCCTGCTCGGCGTTCAGTTCGGCGCGCGCCAATACATTACCACCGAGGAGCGCAGGCTGCTGGATTCCCTCGTCGATCAAGTCGGTCTCGCCATAGAGCGCACCAAGCTCGCATCCGACATGGAAAATACGCGCCTGCTGGCGGAAACGGAGAGTCTGCGTGGTGCCCTTCTTTCCTCCGTCAGCCATGATCTGAGGACACCGCTGGTTTCGATCATCGGTGCTGCGACCTCGCTGGTCGAGGCGGACGAGGCGCTGGGCCCATCCGGACGCCGGAGCCTGGCCGAAACGATCCGCGACGAAGGCGAGCGTCTCAACCGATACGTTCAGAACCTTCTCGATATGACCCGTCTCGGCTACGGTGCGCTGAAGGTGGCCCGGCAACCGGTCGATCTGCGTGAGGTGGTGGGCCGGGCCTTGCGTCGGCTTGAACGCGATCTCGCCGCGCATCGCATCGTTCGGCATCTCCCCGCCTCTCTGCCCGAGGTGTCGGGCGACGCGGTCCTTCTTGAGCAGGTGGTGACGAACATTCTTGACAATGCGGCAAAATACGCGCCCGCCGGTTCGCAGGTCACCCTTTCGGCGAAAGCGACCGGCGGTGAGGTAACGCTGACTATCTCGGATGAAGGCCCCGGCATACCCGAGCCCGATCGCGAGCATGTCTTCGACATGTTCTTTCGCGTCCGCGCCGGCGACGGCCAACCGGGTGGCACAGGTCTCGGCCTTGCCATCGCCAAAGGAATCATGGCGGCGCATGGCGGATCGATCCGCGCCGAGGCGGCGCAGAAGGACGGCAGCGGGACCCGCATCGTCATGACCCTTCCCCCCGCCGCATCACCGGGCGTGCCCGCATGAACACGGGGCGTATCCTCCTTATCGAGGACGATCCGGGCATCCGGAAATTCCTGCGGGTGGCATTGGAGGCACAGGGCTTCTCCATGGAGGAGGAAGCAGCGGGCAAGGCCGGGATCGCGAAGGCGGCGACCGCGCAGCCAGACCTCGTCGTGCTCGACCTAGGCCTGCC
This sequence comes from Rhizobiaceae bacterium, assembly GCA_016793565.1. Classification (GTDB taxonomy): domain Bacteria; phylum Pseudomonadota; class Alphaproteobacteria; order Rhizobiales; family Rhizobiaceae; genus JAEUMA01. Next base: position 2,560 of record JAEUMA010000490.1, on the reverse strand, counting down.
CGACATGGACGGCAAGGCGGTGATCGCGCGCATCCGCGAATGGTCCAAGGTGCCGATCCTGATCCTTTCGGTGCGACAGGCAGAGGAAGAGAAGGTCGCAGCCCTGGATGCGGGGGCGAACGACTATGTCGTCAAGCCCTTCGGCATTGCCGAGATGCTGGCACGTGTTAGGGCGCTTCTTCGATCGGCCTCGGGCGGTGCTGCAGCCGAAACGGAGATCGTACGCGGCGATCTTCGAATCGACATCGCCCGCCACTGGGTCGCCCTCGCAGGGGAGCCGGTCAAGCTCACGCGCAAGGAGTTCGATCTACTCGCGCTACTCGCCCGCAACGCCGGACGCATCGTCACCCATCGCCAACTGCTGGCCGACGTCTGGGGCCCCGCTCACGAGCACGACCTCCAATACCTGCGCGTTTTCATCGGCCGCCTTCGCGCAAAGCTCGGCGACGACCCCGCCGCGCCACGGTTCATCCTGAACGAGCCCGGGGTTGGATACCGGTTCTTGGACTAGCTCGTCGGTCAGGACATCTGTCGGACAAACGACAGCTTCCCCCGTTCTCGCCGCTGTAAGCTGACTGTCTCCTTCGCGCACTAAGCTGTCAAACACGACAATTGTCACGCTGTGCGGAATGGCGTTGTGCAGCACGTAAGCTGAGACTTTTTTTCTCCGCCTGAGCGAGAGCCGGTGTTTCCTTATGCGGCCTGTTTTTCCGGCGAGGATTTAAGGGCAAACCAGGCTGGCGTGATGTTGCCGAGTGCCGAGTGTGGTCTTCAGCGGTTGGATAGGGTGATGGCGCTGCGGGCCTCGACGAGCGTCGAGAACAGCGTGTCCTTGACCCACTCGTCCCGGATGCGTCCGTTGATGCTCTCAACGAAGAGGTTTTACGTCAGCTTGCCGGGCAATGTAGAGCTACGCGACTCCGATCTCCTGGCACCGGCGCAGGGCTGCCATCGAGGTGAAAACGGTGCCGTGGTCGGAGACGACCGTTTCCGGCCGTCCGAGCAGCCGAATGACGCCAGCCACTTCACGAGCGACGCAGGCCTGAAAGCGAATGGTCGGCTACGAGGGCCAGGCACTCGCTCGTGTCCGCCGTCTTCGCACCGCCCGCCCCTTCAGCATCCCGATGATCTGCTTTTCCGGGAACCGTCACGGGGCATCCTCCGTCTCATCGAGTGAGGGGACCTGCTGGAATCTGGAGGCACATCAGGGTCTCCGGTCAGTTAACTCATTGGATTGTCATGATGCGATTTGATGGTTGTGCTGATTGTAATTGCCTTGCTTGTATATAAGCCTGCATCAAACCAGTGCTGGCACGACGGGCGCACAGTCATCGAACCTGCCGCCCGGATTATAGAGCCGTCAAGGAATTCCCTGGCCGGCGATCTTTCGATTGGGAGGAACCATACATGAAACTCGTGCGCGGCCTGCTTGCAGGCACGTTACTGTCGCTGGCGCTTGTCGCGCCGGCGCTGGCCCAGGACGTATCGGGCAAGGATCTCAAGATTGCCGTGGTGCTCAAGACCCTCGCCAATCCCTACTGGCTGGCAACCCAGCAAGGCATCGAGGCCAAGGCCAAGGAACTCGGCGCCACGGTGACGGTTCAGGCCGGAACCGACGAATCCTCGATCGACGAGCAGACCAATATCGTACAGACCATGGTCGGCCAGGACTACAACTGCTTCATCGTCGCCCCGATCAGCAACAGCAACCTGATCCAGCCATTGGTCACCGCGGCCAAGAAGAATATTCCGATCGTCGCAGGCGACGCTTTCGATGACGCGGCGCTGGAAGCGGCGGGCGTCAAGCTGGCGACCTATGTCACCGTCCGCCATACCGACGCTGGTAAGGCGGTGGCTGAGGAGATGGTGAAGCGTCTCGGCGGCAGCGGCAAGGTTGCGCTCATCGGCGGCCTGTCCGGTCACCCGGCCAGCATCCAGCGCCTCGACGGGTTCCGCAGCGGGGCCGGCGGGCTGGAGATCGTACAGGAACAGGCGGCCGACTGGGACCGCGAGAAGGCGCTCAACGCGGCCGACGCCATCTTGCGCGCACATCCCGATCTGAAGGGCTTCTATGCCGCCAATGACGGCATGGCGCTAGGCGTCCAACAGGCGGTCAACAACGCCAACCTGACCGGCAAGGTGATGGTGTTCGGGACCGACGCGATCGACGACGCGCTGACCTCGATCGAGGCCGGCCAGCTGACAGGAACGGCAGCTCAGTTTCCCTTCCTGATGGGCCAGATCGAGGTCGAGGCCTGTTTGGCGGCGGCTCAGGGAGCCAGCATCGAGCCGGTAACCGTGGCGCCGCAGGCGCTGATCACGTCCGAGAACGTTGCGGCAGCCAAGGCTTCGTCGCCGCAGCCCTGGTTCGAGTACCAGAGCCCCGTAGCCAAACTCATCAAGTAGTCGTCTGTGACCTTGCAGGGTGATACGATCACGGCCGGCAGTTCCATTGCCGGCCGTATTTCCAGGCTGACCCGATCGAGCGCCCTGCTCGACTGGGTCATCGTGCTGGCGCTGGTCGCCATCATGGTCGTGGGGGGGCTTGCGTCGCCGCAGT
>JAEUMA010000449.1 GCA_016793565.1 Rhizobiaceae bacterium | reverse complement strand
CTGTTGATGTCGGTCGTGTCGGCAAAAGCCGACGACCGGGCTATGATGCTGCCGGTCGATCCGCAGCCTTTAGTGGTCCAGACCGGAGGCGGCGCGCGGTCCTTCACCATCGAGATCGCCGATGACGGCGACGAAAGATCGCGCGGGCTGATGTTCCGCGAGACGATGGACGACGATCGCGGCATGCTCTTCGTATTCGAGGAGCAGAAGCCGGTCGCATTCTGGATGAAGAACACGCCGATGCCGCTCGACCTGGTCTTCATCGACGAGGGCGGCACCGTGCGCTCGATCCTGCCGGGCGAGCCGTTTTCCGAGGCGGTGATCTCGCCCGGCACGCCTGTGCGCTTCGTGCTGGAGCTGAAGGCCGGGACAGCCGCTCGCACAGGCATCCGCGTGGGCGACCGTCTCACGCATCCCGCGATCGCCGCGGCGGCCGGCGGCTGACGGGTTCTGGGGCAGCACCTTGCCGCATCGTTTCCATCACGATGGGTTCGAACTCGCCTATGTCGACGTACCCGCGGAGGGCGCGCCGGGAGAACCGGTTCTCCTGATTCATGGGTTCGCCTCCAGCCATGCGGTGAATTGGGTGGGTCCCGGCTGGGTGAGCACTCTGTCCAAGGCCGGCTACCGGGTCGTCGCCCTCGACAATCGCGGACACGGGCTCTCGTCGAAGAGCTACGATCCTGCGGACTACTATCCCGACCGCATGGCCGCCGACGCCGCCGCGCTGCTCGACCATCTCGCCATCCCCCGGGCGCATATTATGGGCTATTCGATGGGTGCGCGGATCGCCGCCTTCATGGCACTGGCTTTCCCGGATAAGGTAGCCAGTCTGATTTTCGGCGGACTGGGCATCGGCCTGGTCGACGGTGTCGGCGACTGGAGCCCGATCGCCTCCGCGCTCGTCGCCGAAGATCCGGCTACCGTCACCGATCCTCGCGGCAGGGCCTTCCGCGCCTTCGCCGACCAGACCCGCAGCGACCGCCACGCGCTGGCGGCCTGTATCGAGACCTCACGCGTCCTGGTGTCCGCCGGCGACCTTGCCAGGATCACGCGGCCGACGCTGGTTGCGGTGGGCACCAAAGACGATATCGGCGGCGCCGCCGAACCGCTGGCCCGCCTGATGCCTAACGCGGAGAGCTTCGCCATCGAGGGGCGGGACCACATGCTCGCCGTCGGCGACCGGACTTTCAAGGCGCGCGCGCTGGAGTTCCTGCGGGACCATCCGATCTGATCGCTATCGGAACGGCCATTCTTGCATCCGCCGCGCTGGGGCCCGGACGTTTCGTCGCTCCTTGATTTTCGCTCTCTACAAACCAATTAAACGGAAGAGTCAGCAAAATCGATTTCAATGGGTCGGCGATTTGGACTATGGTCCCGCCTCGCTGAGGGGTCCGGCAGGAGGTTTGGATGAACAGCATCAGTGTCATACGAAGCCCCGGCACCGTCCAGCCGGTCGATCCCATATGGCGCGCCGTTCGCGACGAAGCGATGGAGACGGTCGACAACGATCCTCTGCTCGCGGCCTTCATCTATTCGACGATCCTCAATCATGATTCCCTGGAGGAGGCGGTCATCCACCGCATCGCCGAGCGCCTCGCGCATCAGGACGTCGGCGCCGATCTCATCCGTCAGACCTTCAAGGCGATGGTGCGCGACCGGCCGGAATGGAGCTCCAGCGTCCGCGTCGACATGCAGGCCTACTACGACCGCGATCCGGCGTGCGACCGTTTCCTGATGCCGGTGCTCTATTTCAAGGGCTTTCACGCGATCCAGACGCACCGGCTGGCGCACTGGCTCTGGAACGAGGGCCGGCGTGATTTCGCGCTTTACCTGCAGAGCCGTTCGTCTTCGGTGTTCCAGACCGACATCCACCCGGCCTCCAGGATGGGCAAGGGCATCTTCATCGACCACGCCACCGGCTTCGTCGTAGGCGAGACGGCCGTCATCGAAGATGACGTTTCGATCCTTCATGGCGTTACGCTCGGAGGCACGGGCAAGGCCGGTGGAGACCGCCACCCGAAGATCCGCCACGGCGTGCTGATCGGCGCCGGCGCCAAGATTCTCGGCAATATCGAGGTCGGCCATTGCGCCAAGATCGCGGCGGGCTCCGTCGTGCTTTCGCCCGTCCCGCACAACAAGACGGTCGCCGGCGTGCCCGCCCGGGTGGTGGGGGAATCTGGTTGCGACCGGCCTTCGCGCGACATGGACCAGAAGCTGCCGTCGCAGACGATGGATCACGTCATATCGTTCGACATCTGATCGAACGCAGGCATCGCCATCGCGCGGCCGGGTCTACGCCCGGCCGTTTTGCTTTACACGTCACATTTCGCGTGCCAGAAGCCGCGGCAATGTTCGAATCTGGAGAGCCTCGTTGAAGCCCGAAGAAGTCCGAAAGCTCGACGCCTATTTCAAGCGCACCTTCCAGAATCCCAACATTCAGGTGAAGGCGCGCCCTCGCAAGGACGATTCCTGCGAGGTCTATGTCGGCGATGAGTTTCTCGGCATCATCTTCAAGGATGAGGAAGAGGGCGACTACAATTTCTCGATGGCCATTCTCGACATCGACCTGAACTGAGCCTCGCCTCAGTGGCGGCTTGAGCCCGTTAGCATCAGCGCCGCCTTCGCGCCCACGGCTTCGTCCAGCTCCCGCCAGACCGGCAGCAGATCACGCGGAAAGCGGTAGGAGAGGCTCAGCCCTTCGCCGACATGGACGTCGCGTTCGCACGGGGCGAGGGAATCCTCCGCCGCCTGGCCGACAAGGCAGCGCGCCACGAACGGGTCTTGTCCGGGGCGGTTGGCAACGGCAAGTTCCTCGTTGACGTAGCCGGTGTTCGGCTTGAACGGAAACAGGCGTAGGCCGGCCGGACCCTCGACGCCGGGCCACAGGATCAGCGAACGGTAGATCGGATCGAAACGCCCGCTCATGTCGCGGGAGATCATCCGCTCCTCGAAGGACAGAAACAGGATGTTTCGCGACCCGCCGGCGTGGTTGAAGTCGTCGCGTGCGGTCTCGTCATAGCCCGTGAGGTCGGGCCAGCGCATATAGACGTCGAGGCGCGCGGCAACGCCGTTCCGGCGTGCGCGGTCGAAGCGGATCATGTTGGCCGGCGCCACGATGACATCGTTGCCGATCACCACCTCGTAGTTGGTGCGGTCGTCCGTATGGCCGCCCATGGACAGCGATCGGCCGAGCCAGAGCCCGGCGCCGCTGATGGCCGCCGAAAGCAGGACCACGCCGAGCAGCGCCCAACCTAGCTTCCGCAGGATTGCGAGGTCGACGGACGGCGCAGCCGTGTCGGCTGCCTGCTGGGCTGATGACATGCCGTGAACCGCTCTCAGGCCTGTCCCGATGCGGGACGTTTCGAAGGCATGCTTCTTGCGTGCCTCTCAAGGAAGATGGCGGGGCATGGTAAACGGAGAGTAAAGATGATGGCCGCGCAAGCATGGGCATTTGCCCTCATGGTCGGCATCACCGTCGCGGGGCTTGCTGGGACGATCCTCGAACTCGCGGCGCGGCGGCCGGTTAGTTTCGCCGAGCCGTTTCTCTCGCGGGCGCGACCGCTGCGGTCGCTGTTCGCCGCCATGCTGGCAGGTCCATTGATGCTGGGAAACGATGCGCTCGACGCGTGGCGCCGCAGCCGCATCTCCGCCTGGCAACTGGCATCCTCGGCGACGGTCGCCTTTGCGTGGGCGCTGGCGACCGGCATCGCCGTGCTGGGCGCCGTCGCGCGGACGTTCCCCGGCTGAAAAAGGTGGAGCCGGCCCGGGGACTGGGCCGGCTCCTTGAACCCGGTCGTTGGGGACGGGGAGGTGGGGACTCGACCGGGTTTTCTCTCCCTGCCTCAGCGCACGCTGGCGACCGCCGCATCGCGGCCGTCGTTGATGGTGACCCACACGCCGGAGTTTTTCTCCGACTGCCGCTTGAGGTAGGTATATTCAGTATCCGTCCAGGCGAGGACGCGGGTGTCGAGATTGTCGAGAATGTAGTCGCCGCGGCTGGTTCTCACCGTCAGCACCGCATGTCCGTCGCCGTTGGGCTGGCGTGCCACGGTGATCAGCAGATCGCCGGCGGGCACGCCGATCGCCATCAGCTGGCGGCGCTTCTCCAGAACGTAGTCCTCGCAGTCGCCATAGGCGCCGGGGAAGGACCAGACTTCCTCCTGGCCCCACATATCGCGGTCGGTTCGCGGCGACACCGCCGAGTTCACCGCGTTGTTGACGTCGATCATGGCCGCCCACAGCTTACGCGTCAGTTCGATCGGCGCGCCGGCGGGCGTCTTCTGGCGGCACTCGCCGGGATAGCGCTGGCAGAACTCATAGTGACCGACCGGCTGCGTCGTGCGGGCACCGGTGCGCATGTAGAGCTCGTTGGCGGATGCGCTTGCGATGCCGCCTGCGGATACGACCATCGCTGCAACCAGCAGCGCGATTTTTCTTATTGTCATTGCCCCGTCTCCCCTGTTGGAGAGACAATGACATGTCCCGATTTATTTCACGCAAAACGTCGAAGAAGAGATTGAATAAAGGTTCGGGCAAAATGTCCGATACTTTGATTTTGAATTGAGAAATACTTGATTTGAATTTATTTCAAATTTTAACGAACGCCGGGAACCCGCCGAGACATGCCGGCGGGAGCGACTTTTTGGAGCGCGCGGATGTCAGGTCAGCGGTTGGCGGCCAGGTGTCGGCGAGCGCCGTAGAGCGCCACGGCCGCGGCGTTGGAGACGTTGAGCGAGCGGATCGGTCCGGGCATGTCGAGGCGCGCCAGCCGCGTGACGGTATCGCGGGTTTTCTGGCGCAGGCCCTTGCCCTCGGCGCCCAGCACGAGCGCTATGCGGCCGCCGGCGAAACTGTCCTCGAGTTCCGAGGGGCCGTCGGAATCGAGACCTATGGTCTGGAAACCGGCGTCGTGCAGTTGCAACAGCGCGTCGGCGAGGTTGCGCACCTCGATCAGGTCGAGGTGTTCGAGGGCACCGGAAGCGGATTTCGCCAGGACTCCCGATTCGGCCGGGCTATGGCGCGAGGTGGTGATTAGCGCGCCGGCCCCGAAGGCGACGGCCGAGCGCACGATCGCGCCGACATTGTGCGGGTCGGTGACCTGGTCGAGAACGATCACCAGCGGCGTGTCGCCCAGTGCGTCCAGCCGCTTGGGTTTCAGGGGTTCGGCCTCCACCAGCGCGCCCTGATGCACGGCGTCGCTGCCGGTCAGCCGGTCGATCGCCTTCGGCTCAACGCTTTCCACCGGGAAAGGCAGGGCGTCGAGTTCGCCAAGACCGAGCCGTTCGGCGGCGTTGCGGGTCACCCACATGCGGCGGATCTTGCGGAGCGGATTGTCGAGCGCGGCGCGCACGGTGTGCAGGCCGTAGAGCCGAACCAGACCGTCCGGCGGCGCTTCGCCGGCTTCAACCGTCTGCTGCCGGCGTGTGGGCGGGCGCGGGCCGGCCTTGATGTCCCTGTGCGCGCGCCGCAGCCGCGCGTAATGGCTGTCTCTCGGGGTCTTGGGCTTGTCGTCCTGGCTCATGGAGCAAGCCTATACAGTGCCTTCCGACGCTTGAATACGGCGCTGGCGGAATCGGCGAAAATCGCGTTGCGGCGCGGTTGACAGGGCAGGGGTCAGTCGCCATAAGGCGCTTCGCGGTTTTCGCCCGGTTCGGAGCGTCCGCCGCGAGAACGCCTCGTCGCAAGGCTCCGGCAGCAGTCTGGAGGGGTGCCCGAGTGGTTAAATGGGACGGACTGTAAATCCGTTGGCTCAGCCTACGTTGGTTCGAATCCAACCCCCTCCACCACTGCCGGTCCGGAAGCCTCGCGCGTCTCGGGTGTCGCTTTTCGCCACGAACCATGCGAAGACGGCCGAGCGCGGGTGTAGCTCAATGGTAGAGCAGCAGCCTTCCAAGCTGAATACGAGGGTTCGATTCCCTTCACCCGCTCCAATCGGTCTCGCCTGATACGGTCTTTGCCGCGAAGCGGTTTAGGGTTTGCCAAAAGCGGCCGCGACACCCATCTATGCGCTATCACCCACACTGTCGGGACAGAGGTTCGCCGGCCCGCGCCTGCGCAAAAGCCCTTGTTTTTTTGGGCCGTAGTCGCTAAGCGCCCCGCATTCGAACCGAACCCGAGCGAACGTCCCAGGAAAGATCGATATGGCAAAAGGTAAATTCGAGCGTACGAAGCCTCATGTGAACGTTGGCACGATCGGTCACGTTGACCATGGCAAGACGTCGTTGACGGCAGCGATCACGAAGTATTTCGGGGAGTACAAGCCGTACGACCAGATCGACGCGGCGCCCGAGGAGAAGGCTCGCGGCATCACGATCTCGACGGCTCACGTCGAGTACGAGACGCCGAACCGCCACTATGCCCATGTCGACTGCCCCGGCCACGCGGACTACGTGAAGAACATGATCACGGGTGCCGCGCAGATGGACGGCGCGATCCTGGTTGTGTCGGCCGCCGACGGCCCGATGCCGCAGACGCGCGAGCACATCCTGCTGGCCCGCCAGGTCGGCGTCCCGGCGATCGTTGTGTTCCTGAACAAGGTCGACCAGGTCGACGACCCGGAGCTTCTGGAGCTGGTCGAGCTCGAGGTTCGCGAGCTTCTGTCGAAGTACGAGTTCCCGGGCGACGACATTCCGATCGTCAAGGGTTCGGCGCTTGCCGCTCTCGAAGACAGCAACAAGGAGATCGGCGAGAACGCGATCCGCAAGCTGATGGAAGAGGTCGACGCCTACATTCCGACGCCGGAGCGTCCGGTCGACAAGCCGTTCCTGATGCCGATCGAGGACGTGTTCTCGATCTCGGGCCGCGGCACGGTGGTGACGGGCCGCGTGGAGCGCGGGATCGTCAAGGTTGGCGAGACGGTGGAGATCGTGGGCATCCGTCCGACGACGTCGACGACGGTGACGGGCGTCGAGATGTTCCGCAAGCTGCTGGATCAGGGCCAGGCGGGCGACAACATCGGCGCGCTGCTGCGCGGCGTTGACCGCGAGGGCGTTGAGCGCGGGCAGGTGCTGTGCAAGCCGGGCTCGGTGAAGCCGCACACGAAGTTCAAGGCCGAGGCCTACATCCTGACGAAGGAAGAGGGCGGCCGTCACACGCCGTTCTTCACGAACTACCGTCCGCAGTTCTACTTCCGCACGACGGACGTGACGGGCATCGTGACGCTGCCGGAAGGCACGGAGATGGTGATGCCGGGCGACAACGTGACGGTCGACGTGACGCTGATCGTGCCGATCGCCATGGAAGAGAAGCTGCGCTTCGCCATCCGCGAAGGCGGTCGCACCGTCGGCGCCGGCATCGTCGCCTCCATCGTCGAGTAA
>JAEUMA010000439.1 GCA_016793565.1 Rhizobiaceae bacterium | reverse complement strand
GGCCGGGCCCCGCGGATTGAGGAGCTGAGCAATTGACTCCGATAGGTTACACTGCGGCTATCATCGCCGGCGCAGTCGTCCTGTTCGTATGGAACAGACTGCCCGTCGTGGTGGTCGCCATGATGACGGCGCTGGCGCTCTGGGCCACCGGCGTGCTGACGCTCACCCAGGCCATGGGCGGCCTGGGCGATCCGGCCGTCGTCTTCATCGCCTCGCTGTTCATCGTGAGCACCGGACTGGAGATGACCGGCGTCACCGCCTGGGCCGGCCAACTGCTGGTTCGCACCGCGGGCGAGGAGAGCCGAACGCGGCTTCTCCTCATGATGATGATGCTGGTGTCACTGCTGACTGCGCTGATCAGCGTCAACGGGGCTGTCGCCGCGCTGCTGCCGGTGGTGGTCGTCATCGCCGTGCGCCTGAAGCGCAATTCCTCGCAATTGCTGATGCCGCTGGTGTTCTCGGCCCATGCCGGGTCGATGCTGGCTCTCACCGGCACGCCCGTGAACGTGCTGGTTTCCGACGCTGCCATGGAGGCCGGGTTCCGTGGATTCGGCTATTTCGAGTTCGCGTTGGCGGGCATACCGCTGCTGGCAGGGACGATGGCCATCATTATCCTGTTCGGCGAGCGCCTGCTGCCGCATCGCAACGGCGCCACCATGCCGGCCGACCTCAGCCGCCACGCCCGAACCCTGGTGGAGCATTACGGCCTCGCCAGCGGGGTCTACCAGATGCGCGTACGGGGCACGTCGCCGCTGGTCGGCACGCCACTGGACGCAATCGACTTCAAGAATTTTCCCGGGATGCACCTGGTTGCCGTACAGGAAGGCGATACGGTGACGCCGCTCCGTCGCTCCTTCCTGGCGGAAGGTGACCACATCCTGGTGCGCGGCGATCCCGAGGCCGCCGCCGGCTTCGCGAGCGAACTGCACCTTTCGCCGCGCGAAGAATCGGCGTCGGGAGGGGGCGAGGAGACGCTGTTCAACCGGCAGTCGGGTCTGGCCGAAGTCGTGATCCCGCCGCGCTCGGGCCTCATCGGCGAGATGGCCTTCCCCGGCATGGTCACGGAAAGCGGCGATCTCATCGTTCTGGCCGTCCAGCGCGCCGGAGCGACCATCGAGGCCGACAAATCGGGCTTCGGCGGCGGCGGCATTCCGCTGCAGGCCGGCGACACCATGCTGCTGCGTGGCACCTGGAAGGCGCTCGACGTTCATCTCGACGATCCCAACGTGCTGGTGGTGGCCTCTCCCGAACTCGTCCGGCGCCAGGCGGTCCCTATGGGTCCCGGCGCGAAGAAGGCCATTTTCATCCTGATCGGCATGGTTGTGCTGCTGGCGACCGGGCTGGTGCCGTCCGCCGTGGCCGGACTGCTGGCGGCGGGCGCCATCATCCTGTCGGGCATCATGACGGTGGAGCAGTCCTACCGCGCCATCAACTGGACGACGGTGATCATGGTGGGAGCAATGCTGCCGCTGTCGACAGCCATGGTGGAGACGGGCGCGGCCGAACTGATGGCCAAGGCGCTGGTCGATACTCTGGGCGAGGCAGGCCCGCACGCGCTGCTCGCCGGGCTGTTCGTGCTCACCGCGATCATGGGCCAGCTGATCAGCAACACCGCGACCGCCCTGATCGTCATTCCGATAGGCATCGCCGCGGCTTCTAGCATGGGTATCTCGCCCCAGCCTGTGCTGATGAGCACGGCCGTCGCCGCGGCGGCCGCTTTCCTCACGCCGATCGCCACTCCGACCAATCTGATGGTCATGGGGCCGGGCGGCTACGGCTTCAACGACTACTGGAAGCTCGGGCTTCCCCTGCTCGTCTGGTTCTTCGTCATATCCGTCCTCTACGTGCCGCTGATCTGGCGGTTCTGAGACCTAGATCGGTTCATGGTCAGATGGAAACGGTTCTGTTTGCTCGATGGCATCCGCCAGCGGCAAACCCTTCGGGCCGGGTCAGTTCGACCCAAATCCGTCGGCGGGCGTCTTGTCCGCACCATCGAGGTACGGCCTGCGACACCCGCCTCGACCTTCGGATCGAATTGCCTCCGGCAGAACGATTCCATCTGACCATGAACCGCTCTAGCGCCCGCGACGATCAGACTGCCTCCTACCCTTTGACGGTCGGCGGGAGCGGCTCGTCGTCCATGCCGAGCAGTTCCGCCAGCCAACGGCTCGCCGGATACTGCGCTGCGAAGGTCAGCAGCGCGATCGTGATCGGCACGCCGATGAAGGTGCCGAACAGGCCCCAGATGTAGGTCCAGAAGAAAATGGCCAGCAGGATGACCGTGGGCGAGATCGACAGTGCGTTGCCGGACACGCGCGGCTCGACATAGCTGCCGACGATGAACTGGATGGCGTTGAGCACGGCGAACACGCCCAGCACCGCCTGCCAGCTCTGGAACTGCGCGATCGCGAAGACGGTGGGGAAAAAGGTCGCGAAGAACGGCCCCAGGAACGGGATGTAGTTGAGCGCGAAGGCGATGACGCCCCATTCCTCGGCGAACTGCAGGCCGATCACCTTGGCGAACAGCCAGACCAGCAGGCCGGTCACCAGGCTCATCTGCGTGCGGACCACCATGTAGCGGCGGATCTTCAGCGCCGTGGTCTTGCTGCCATTGGCAATACCGTAGGCGATCTCCGGGTCGCGGATCGCGCGAGCGCGGCGCTCGAAATCCTCGACCTCGAGCAGACCGAGGATCACATAGACGAACACGACCAGCCAGAAGCTGAGCGTGCTGTTGATGCGGCCGGTGATGCCCTGGGCGCGGCGTATCATCCATCCGACGTTGAAATGCTCGGCCCATACGCCGGCGATGGCGATGCCGCGCGCCTCGAGCCAGTCCGCCGCCTGGTCGTAGAGCGCCTGCAGCTGGCTGGCGTCCGCCACGACAGAGCGGATGACCCGGGTGAAGGCCCAGGCGATCAGGGAACCGAAGGCTACCACCACGGCCACCATCAGCACGGTGGTGACAGCCAGCGCGAGAAGGCGCGGCATGCGCCGCTGCAGTTCCCTCTGCATCGGCCAGAAGATAGCGATGATGAACAGCGCCAGCGCGATCGGCGCGAACACCGACCCGGCGAGCTTCAGGGCGCTCGCAGCGCTGATCGCGGCGATGAGCACCAGGGCGGACTGGTGGATGCGC
>JAEUMA010000378.1 GCA_016793565.1 Rhizobiaceae bacterium | reverse complement strand
CGAAGGCCAGCATTACCGGATCGCCGGCATGAACCTGCTCGCCGCCATCATCATCTTCTGGAACACCATGAAGCTCGGCGAAGTCGTCGCCAACCAGAAACGCGATGGAAAGCCGCTGTCGCCCGATCTCTTGGCCCATGTCTCGCCGCTGGGATGGGAGCATATCAACCTCACCGGCGAATATCGGTGGCCAAAGCCTTAGCGTAGGATTCCGCCCCCTCCCGCAAACGACCCCTATGCGGACCGCCGCCTGTACATAGCTTCCCGCAGACTCGAAGACGCTCTTGTAGCCAAGCACCAGGATGTCGAGCGCTTCCTTGTTGCGGTAAAGATCGAAGCCGAAACCCAGCGAAAAATGACCAGGCCGCCCCGCGGCCTCTTCGACGGCCGCAATCTCCTTGGTCAGCAGCTTTCTGAGAGGGCCAGAGATATATTGCCGTGCCGCCTCATCGACCTTCTCGGCGAGCGCGCGTTGCTGCTGATTGACGGAGGGCAGGGCAGCAATGTCGGCTTCAAGCGGGACATGGAGATCGGCTTTGTAGATGCCGATGTCGATGTCTTCGGAGAATCGGCGGATCAATCCATACGCTTTGCTGAGGCTGGTCCCGCCCTTGAAGTAAAGACCAATCGGATCGTCGCCGCGCCCGTTGAACAGGAAGTTTAGCACCCAGCAGACGTAGAGGTCCTTTTCGATATTCGGCGCCTGCGTTTCCAGATGGGCAGCGACCGTCTCGAAGAGAGTACGACGTTCGTCAACGCTTGAGCGCAGGATCTCAATGAACGTCTGCTGCATGATCGCCCTTCGCAGGTTCTGACGTCGGCGCGCTTTCGCTTTGATCGGCGAGCCTGCGCGTGATGGTCTCGATCAGCGGGTACATCCACGCTGGGACCGCATGAAGGTTGTGGCGCAAGTCCTGCGCGATCGTCTCGCGATCGGGATCGCCCGACAGGTGTCGGACGATGCCATTGACCGCCGCGTCGAGGCTTGATCGTTCATCCCGGAACCAGGTCAGCGCCTGGACCACCCGCATGGCTGGCCGTCCGGCCCAGAACGCCGTCTTGGCCGCGATACGCTCGAAATCGAGCTTGTAGATGACAGGCGTGGCCGCCTTCGGATCGCCGGCGCTTGCCTCGATCTCGATCGTCCGGGGATAGGTATCGGCATAGATCGTCGAGCGCGCCGGGACGGCCGTCGTCAAACCGAGATCGTTTGCGGCAGTCATCCCGTCGACAAGGACGCGCAACTTGTCGCGCCGCGCAATCGCGTCGATGAATGACGAACGAGGTGGAAACACCATCTTTCCGGTCAGCTTGCTGACGCTGGGCTTGTCATATAGACCGCGATAGGGCCGGCGGATGTCGCCGCGCAAGGTCAGCCGTTGCAGCGCCTTCTCGACGGCATTCGGTGTCCCGATGTCGAGGAAGTCCGCCCGCGACCAAACCCCGGCCGGCGCGGCCTGGGCCATCCGGTCGTGAATGCGATCGAGCGTGTCGGACGTCGGGTCTGGCATTTTTGGGGTACCGTTTCTGACCGAAGATTATATATAAAAATTGGTCAGTAGCAAATTCCATATGTGCCTTGAGAGTTGCTGACCAAAGTTTGAATACAAATTCTGGTCAGCATCAGGGGACGTACGTGAGGTCCACGTCGACGGGACGCTACCCTTCAACGTCCTTGATGCATCACTCACCGGACTCGGGCTCGGTTACGTGCCATCAATTGGCATTGTGGGCTGCCGCAAAGTCTGTCTGATAGTCCGGCATATCGGAACGCGATCTTCCGATAAGAGGCGACGACGATCAGCAATTATGGCTTGTGATTCCAAGGCTTTCATGCAATGTCATTTCAACGAAAGATGAAACGTTGAAACGTTATGGATGAACGTGCGGCATTGGCGGGCTTTTCCGCAATCTCTCATCAGGATCGCCTGCGCATTGTGCGCATGCTGATCGTGGCCGGCGCCGACGGCATGGCGGCGGGCGCGATCGCCTCGGCGCTCGGTGAAGCTCTGCCCTCGCGGATATCATTCCACCTCAAGGAACTAGATCACGCCGGTCTGATTGTCAGCCGACGTGACGGGAAGTCGATCATCTACAGCGCGGATTTTCCGGCCTTGTCGGATCTCGTCGCCTTCCTGATGCACGATTGCTGCCAGGGACATTGCGCCTATTGCGACAAGGCGATCGCCTTGTTCGCCAAGTGCTCAGGCCGTCCCACCGGCCCTGTCCGCTGCGACTGAGGGCGGGCATCGTGCAGAAGTATCTTCGTTTCGTCGAGAACAACCTCCTTTGGCTCGCCATCGCGACATCGATCCTCGGCCTCGTCGCGCCAAAGATCGGTTTTGTTCTGGAAGCCGGCATCAGCCCGCTTCTTGCCGCTCTCATGCTGGTCATCAGCCTGACTTTCGATGCCCACGCGGTGAAGATCGTCTTCCGCAAGCCCTCCCGACAGATCTGGGCGCTGGCGCTCGTCTACGGCCCGATGTCGATCGCGGGCTGGCTCACCGGCAGGCTGTTCTTCGGCTCCGGCAACCTGGCATCTGGACAGACACTGGTCGGAACGCTGCCGACAGACGTTTCATCGCCTCTCCTAGTCCTTCTAGCAAAGGGCAACGTCGCCCTGGCTGCGGTTCTGAACGCGATGAATACGGCCCTGTCTCCCTTTATCGTTCCGTTCCTTTTCCTCGCGCTGACCGGGATAGAGCTTCAGGTTCCGGTCGGCGCAGTCGTTCTGGAACTGGTGCTCGTTGTGATGGTGCCCACGGTGCTGGGCGTCTATCTTCGCACACGTTGCCCCGGGCAGGTCGGACGGTACGACAACCTGTACCCTTCGCTTGGGTCGATGCTCTATCTCGCGCTGCTCCTGGCGGTAATCGGGCCGAATGCCGAATCGATCCTCGGCTACGGATGGTATGCGATCGTGGTCGCGCTCGCGGCGTTGGTCCTGAACCTGATCGGCTATGCCGTGGGTTCGGTGGCGCGGATGTTTACGGCAGACCGGGGCGAGTTGATCGCCTACCTCTTCACCACCAGCAAGAAGGAGTTCAGTATCGCCGCGGCATTCGTGGTCAGTTCTGGACTTCCAACCGAAATCGCCGTGCCCGCCGCGTTCTTTGCGGTGATCCAGATGATCACGTCGCCAATCGCAGCGAAGATTTTGGCATCGAGGAACGATGCATCCGACTTGGCTAGCGAAATCAAGATTCACCCGTGAGGGCGCTAGTTTCGAAGACGTTGTCCTGCTCGACGCACACGAACATTTGCACCCTGACGGGACAGGCAATTCGGAAATTCGTCGCACTTGGCAAAATTCGCAATGCGCTTGAAGAAGGCGGCCATGTTGCTACCAATTGACATCAGGACGACCATTGTATCGACAACGTGATCGCTATGCGCTTACCTGCGTAGCTGAAGGAGCGGACGAGCGAGTTGTGGCGGAGACCGGCAGATGAAAAGAAGAACCTTCTTGGGCGCGATCCCACTGTCGCTCGCATTCCTTGTGGCAGGCATCGTCCGGGCCGCCGGACAGGCAATGACCGTCTACAAGAATCCCTGGTGCGACTGCTGTCACGGATGGGCAGAAGCTATGCGCAAGGCAGGGTATTCCGTGAAGTCCATCGACATGGACGATCTTTCACCGATCAGGAAAAAGGCAGGCGTGCCTGCCGCGATGGAAGGCTGCCATTCCGCGGAGATCGACGGCTATTTCCTCGAAGGTCACGTTCCGCCAGAGGCCGTCGGCAAGCTGCTCTCCGAACGCCCCGACATCGCCGGCCTTGCGGTCCCCGGCATGCCGCTCGGCTCGCCCGGAATGGGGGACGATCCGACGGCAAAGTATGAGGTGTTCGCGGTGTCGCGCGATCCGACGGCGTCACCTATCGTCTACTATCGTGCGGGCGAACAGGCCTGATCGCGTGGAGTACCGATGAAACCTCGGCGCACCTTCGCTGGAATTCTTGCCATTGCGTGCGCTTTTCCTGTCGCGTTTCCGGTGCCGCTCAGCGCCGCCGACTCTCCGGTCGGAGCCTATCTCTGGTTTCCTGAACCCGGAGGACCAAAATCGGAGCAGGCTTGCCGCGAGCTCGTCGCCCGCGTGAAGCCCTCGAAAGAAAAGGCGGAAATGTCGCTCTGGGGCAGGCTTCCCGAAAACGATCCGAACGAGGGCTCATTCTACCTGCTCCTGTCGGAGTCCCGCATGGAGCCGACCTATGCGGCCGAGGGCGACTACGACTCCGGAAACGTCACGCTGGGCGAGACCGTGAACGGCGAGACACCTTTCACGCTCGTTCCAGACGATCATCCGGACACCCCGATCGAGGGCGCGATCGTTGCCAAACCGGACAGCAGCATCGTCATCGTCACGTTGCGGGCAATTCCGGTGAATGGCGCCACGACGGATCGAACCACCTATTTCTGCCGCTTCGACGAAGGAATCGTGACCTGACGTCGATGTCGTCTGCCACCCTGGGCGGGTGGTGGAGCATCATCCGATCATCACTTTCCCGCAACCGGGTGGCCATATCTGCAGAGCTATGCCATGCTCGGGTGGATGAAACTTCGCGCGTTCACCAGCCGCTTCCTTATTGTGCTGGCCCTTTTGGGGCTGGTGTTGGCACCCTTGGCTGCATCGTCGACTGTGCCTGTGATGGCCGCAGAGGCTATGGCGTCGATGCCAGACGGCATGCCCTGCTGCCCCGACGACAAACCTGCGGTTCCGGACTGCGCCAAGGATTGCCCGTTGGCGGTATTGTGTATCACGAGCCTCGTCAGCATCCCGGCGGTTGATGCGCCTTCGCTCCTTCTCCGGGAGCCGCTCGGAGACAAATTCCTCAACGGGCGGGACATAGTTCTCGCGTCGCTTGTCGGGGAACCGCCGCCAAGACCTCCCAAAGCCTGACTGTCAATAGGTGCTTCCGGCGCCTGAATCCGCGCGGCCGAATGCTGCGTGGGTGAGATCGCGTGGCGTTCGCCATGCACAATGCCGTGCGCAAGCACGGGTCCATGACAGTCGGAATTTTGAAAACATGAAATCGATATTTTTCCTTCGCGCAGCAATGCTGGCGCTCGCATCCCTTGTCGTTGTTCCCCAGGCGGCCAAAGCCGCTCCGGAGGATTATGAATTCCAGCTCGTCCAAAACGAGATCAAACAGGGCGACGGCGCTGTCGTCGCGATCAGGCTCATCGACAAGAGGACCGGTCAGCCGGTCGAGAACGCGGTCATCTTTGCCACCCGCCTGGACATGGCGCCGGACGGGATGGAAATGATGGCGACGACAGTCGAGCCCATGCCTTCTCAAGAACCGGGGATTTACCGGTTTAAGACCAATCTCACCATGGCCGGCGGCTGGCGGTTTTCCATCGCCGCCAAGGTGCAGGGAGAGCCTGAGACCGTCGAGAGCAAACTGGTCCTGAAGGCGATCAGATGAGCAAGGTTTCTACCTTCCTGGCCCTCGCCGTTATTGCGGCGGGGGCGGGCGGCTATTGGGCTGGGCAGCGCGATCTGTCCGGCGCTGCCGTCATGCAAATGATCGAGGCGAACATACAGGGCGCGCTTGGAGTGGAACGGTTGTCGACGGCTGCCGGCCCAGCGCCCTCGGGTCCAGTCATCTACTATCGTCATCCTGACGGCGAGCCGGTGTACTCGCCGGTCCCAAAGAAGACCCAGGACAGCCGGGATTTCGTGGCGGTCATGGCGAGCGAAGACGTCAGCTTCGAACCGGGCTCGACGGATGGTGTGAAGGACGCGGCCAGCAAATCGGCGGAGCCGGGCGACCGGAGAATTCTCTACTACCGCAATCCCATGGGCCTTCCGGACACGTCGCCAGTGCCGAAAAAGGATTCCATGGGGATGGATTACATTCCTGTCTACGAAGGCGAGGCCGAAGACGGCTCGACCGTCAAAGTATCGACCGGAAGGCTGCAGCGGACAGGTGTCAAGACCGCTCTCGCCACCAAAGGCGCGATCGTGCGCCCGGTTCGCGTTCCCGGCACCGTCACGCTGGACGAGCGCCGCATCAGCGTCGTGTCGACCCGCACCGACGCCTTCGTCGAGGAGGTGGCCGACACCACAACCGGGGAAACGATCGAGAAGGGCCGGCCGCTGGTGCGCTTTTTCGCCAGGGAGATCGCCGAGGCGGGCGCGCTCTATGCCGCCGACCTGAAGAGCGGGTCGGGCCGCAACGCCGCGGCAGGGAGCCTGCAGCGTCTCGAAAATCTAGGCGTTCCGGCAGAGGCGATCGCCGAAATCGAGCAGACGAGGAAGGTCCCGCTCTCGGTGACGCTGACGGCCCCCCGGAATGGCGTCGTCCTGGAACGTATGGCTGTCGACGGCATGATGGCGGAAGCGGGACAAACGCTGTTTCGGATCGCCGACATCTCGACCGTCTGGGTCATGGTCGATGTGCCGGAATATGAGCTGAGTTCCGTGCGCGTCGGAGACAAGGCGACCGTCCGCATCCGCAGCCTTCCCGGCGGGGCGCTCGAAGGCAAGGTCGGCCTGATCTATCCCGAAATCCAGGGCCAGACGCGCACGGCGCGTGTGCGCATCGAACTCGCCAATCCCGATCGCCTGCTCATGGCGAATATGTATGCCGAGGTGGAGATATCGACGGGTAGTTCCGCGCCGGTCGTGATCGTGCCCGACAGCGCCGTCATCGACACGGGCGACCGCCAGGTCGTCATCGTCGACAAGGGGGAAGGCAGTTTCGAGCCGCGCAAGGTCAAGATCGGCGAGCGCGGCGAAGGCATGGCCGAGATCATGGAGGGGGTGAGCGAGGGTGAACGTGTGGTCGTCTCGGCAAATTTCCTGATCGATGCCGAAAGCAATCTGAAAGCCGCGCTCAGCGCGCTGACGCCCGCGGAGACGCAGCCATGATTGCAAAACTCATCGCGTGGTCGGCGCGCAATCTGGTCCTCGTCTTCTTTGCGACCGCTCTTGCTGCTGCTGCGGGCATCTACGCGGTCAGGACGTTGCCGCTTGACGCGATTCCAGACCTTTCTGACGTTCAGGTCATCGTTTTCACCGACTACCCCGGCCAGGCGCCACAAGTGGTCGAGGACCAGGTCACCTATCCACTGACAACCTCCATGCTGACCGTGCCGCGGTCCAAGGTCGTCAGGGGGTTTTCATTCTTCGGGGTGTCCTTTGTCTACGTGATCTTCGAGGATGGCACCGATCCCTATTGGGCGCGAAGCCGCGTCCTCGAGTATCTGAACGCGGCCGCTGGCCGGCTTCCGGAAGGTGTTGCACCCACACTCGGGCCGGATGCGACGGGCGTCGGCTGGGTGTACCAGTACGCTGTCGTCGCCAAGGAACTGTCACTGGCCGAGCTCAGGTCGCTCCAGGACTGGGTGGTACGCTTTGCAGTCTCCAAAGCCGAAGGGGTGTCGGAGGTCGCGAGCGTCGGCGGCTTCGTTAAGCAGTATTCGATCGTCGTCGATCCGGCGCGGATGCGTGCCCAAGCGGTAACGCTCGGGGAGATCGGCGAGGCGGTCCGCGACAGCAATATGGACACCGGCGGGCGCACGGTCGAAATCTCCGAATTCGAGTTCATGGTGCGCGGGCGCGGTTATCTGAAGAGTGTCGACGACATCGAAAGCATCGTGCTCAAGACCATAGCTGGCGTGCCGCTTCGGCTTGGCGACGTTGCCAAGGTCGAGATCGTCCCCGACGAACGGCGCGGCATTGCCGAACTGAACGGCGAAGGCGAGGTCGCAAGCGGCATCGTGCTGCAGCGTGTCGGCGCGAACGCGCTGACCGTCATCGACAATGCCAAGGAAAAGCTCGCCGAGGTCGAAAAGAGCCTTCCGGATGGCGCCGAAATCATTCCCGTTTACGACCGATCGAAACTCATCGAGGCGGCGATCGAGACCCTGAAATCGACGCTGATCGAAGAGAGCATAGTGGTGGCGCTGGTCACCATCGTCTTCCTCCTTCACGTCAGGAGCGCGCTGGTCGCCATCATCATGCTGCCTGTCGGCATCCTGATGGCTTTCGCGGCGATGAAACTACTTGGCCTCGGCTCCAACATCATGAGCCTCGGCGGTATCGCCATCGCCATCGGCGCGATGATCGATGCCGCGATCGTCATGATCGATAACGCCCACAAGCATCTCGAACGCGCGCCGCCTGATAAACCCCGCATCCAGGTGTTGATCGACGCAGCAAGTGAGGTCGGACCGGCGCTGTTCTTCAGCCTGCTCATCATCACGGTCTCGTTCCTGCCGATCTTCACGCTCGAGAGTCAGGAAGGCCGCATGTTCGGTCCGCTTGCCTTCACCAAGACTTTTTCCATGGCAGCGGCAGCACTGCTTTCGGTGACGCTGGTGCCGGCGCTGATGGTTGTCTTTGTCCGTGGTCGCATCGTACCGGAGCACAAGAACCCGCTCAACCGGCTGCTGATCGGCCTCTATCGACCGATCATCGCCGGGGTACTGAAGGCAAGAACCTTCACCATCCTGCTCGCCATTGCCGCCCTTGCCGTCACCATTTGGCCTGCCCGCCAGCTCGGAAGCGAGTTCATGCCGAACCTCGATGAGGGAACGCTCATGTATATGCCGACGACGCTGCCGGGCATCTCGGTCACCAAGGCGGTCGAACTGATGCAGATGCAGGATCGGATCATCAAATCCTTCCCAGAGGTCGAATCCGTTTTCGGCAAGGCGGGCCGGGCACAGACCGCGACCGATCCCGCGCCGACTGAGATGTTCGAGACCATCATAAATCTGAAGCCGAAATCGCAATGGCGGCCGGGCGTCACGTCCGAAAACTTGAAGACCGAGATGGACGCGGCGCTGCAGTTCCCGGGTGTTTCCAATGCCTGGACGATGCCGATCCGCGCCCGCATCGACATGCTCTCGACAGGCATTCGCACTCCCGTAGGCGTCAAGGTCTACGGTACGGATCTCGCCGAAATGGAAAAGGTTGCCCGCCAGATCGAGGCGGTGCTGCGAGCTGTGCCTGGCACGTCCAGCGCCTATGCCGAACGTGTGATCGGCGGCTACTATCTCGACATCGTGCCAGACCGCACCGCGCTTGGCCGCTATGGCCTGTCCATCGGTGACGTGCAAGATGTGATCTCCATGGCGCTCGGCGCCAAGGTGATCACTTCCACGGTCGAGGGCCGCGAACGCTATGGCGTGGCCATACGCTATCCTCGTGCCCTCAGAAGCGATCCTGGCTCGATCGCCCGCGAGGTACAGATCGCGCTGCCGGGGGGCGGTTTCGTACCTCTTGGCGAAGTTGCTAAGGTCGAACTCACACGCGGCGCGACCTCGATCCGCACCGAGAACGGCCTGCTCGCCGTCTACATCTTCGTCGACATCGCCGGTCGCGATCTTGGCAGCTATGTCAGCGACGCGCAGGCGGCGGTCACCGCCGAGGTGAAGTTGCCGCCAGGCTATTCCGTCGCCTGGAGCGGGCAGTTCGAATATCTCCAACGCGCCGAAGCGCGGCTGAAGATCGTCGTGCCTCTGACGCTGGCCCTCATATTCCTGCTGCTTTACCTCAATTTCCGCGCGCTCACCGAGACGTTGATCGTCATGCTGTCACTGCCCTTCGCTTTGGTCGGCGGCATCTGGATGATGTGGTGGCTGGGTTTCAACATGTCTGTCGCGGTCGCCGTCGGCTTCATCGCACTCGCCGGCGTTGCCGCCGAGACCGGCGTCATCATGCTGATCTATCTCGACAACGCGCTTTCAGAAGCCAGGAGCAAGTGCGCGGCGGAAAACCGGAGCCTGACGCACGACAATCTTCACGCCGCGATCATGTTCGGCGCCGTCGAGCGCGTGCGGCCGAAGATGATGACCGTCGTCGCCATCATGGCCGGCCTGCTGCCGATCATGTGGAGCACGGGAACCGGTTCGGAAATCATGCAGCGCATTGCCGTGCCGATGATCGGCGGCATGATCTCGTCGACCATCCTGACGCTTGTGGTGATCCCGGCCGTCTACGGCGTCGTCAAAGGATGGCGCCTGCCGAAGGCTCACACTCGGGAAACTCCGTACGTGACGGCGCGAAACCGGACACTGGCGGCGCAATAGGAACCGACTGCTAAGGAAGACTTGCGTGGGCGTCAAAAGAGTGTCATCTCATGCCAATATAAACACTGACAATTCTGGATTTATCGATATATGGATAAGAAGTCGGCACTCGCTGCGCTCGCAGCTCTTGGCCAGGATACGCGGCTGGAAGTCTTCCGGTTGCTGGTGCGTGCTGGAGCAGAAGGCGTGCCGGCCGGCGAGATCGCATCACGGCTCGGCACAGTACAGAACACCATGTCTGCGCATCTGAAAGTGCTCGACCATGCGGGCCTTGTGCGCACTGAGCGCGCCGGCCGCGTCGTCCGTTACGTCGCCGACATGACCGGGTTCCGCGACCTGCTCGCATATCTGATGGAAGATTGCTGCAACGGTTCGCCGGAACTCTGCCAGCCCGTCATTCAAGCCGTCACCTGTAACTGTTAGGAGGGGTCCGCCATGAGCGATCAGGTTTTCAACGTTCTCTTTCTCTGCACCGGCAATTCGGCACGCTCTATTCTGGCGGAAGCGATCCTCAATCGCGTCGGCGCCGGCAGGTTCAAAGCCTTTTCTGCAGGCTCGCATCCGAAGGGCGAGGTGCATCCCTACGCGCTCCAGCTATTGAAGAACCTCAACCACGATACCTCCTTCGCGCGTTCAAAGGACTGGAGCGAGTTCGCGGCCCCCGGCGCGCCAGAAATGAATTTCGTCTTCACTGTCTGCGACAATGCGGCGAACGAATACTGCCCGGTCTGGCCCGGCCAGCCGATGACCGCCCATTGGGGCGTGCCGGACCCGGCGGCGGTGGAAGGCACCGAGGCCGAAAAGCATCTCGCGTTCGCGGACACCTATCGCATGATGAACAACAGGATTTCGATCTTCATCAGTCTGCCGATGAACACGCTCGACAAGCTCGCATTGCAGAGGCGTCTGGACGAAATCGGCCGCAAGTTGCCGAAGGCGGGATGAGCTTCGCTATGATCGATCTGCCGCGTCGCCTCGCCGCCGAAGCGCTTGGCACCGCCATGCTCGTCGCGACAGTTGTCGGCTCCGGCATCATGGCGGATCGGTTGACGGACGATGTGGCGCTGGCGCTCCTCGGCAACACGATCCCGACCGGTGCGATCCTGGTTGTCCTGATCACGATACTGGGACCGCTCTCCGGGGCGCATTTCAATCCGGTCGTAACGCTGGTTTTTGCAATCGGGCGCGAGATCGATGCGAACGCTGCGCTCTTCTACGTCGTTGCCCAAATGATCGGAGGGATTGCCGGGTCATTCCTCGCCCATGTGATGTTTGAACTTCCGATCATCCAGATTTCCGAGACGGTGCGAACCGGCTCGGGGCAGTGGCTTGCCGAAGCGGTCGCCGCGTTCGGCCTGGTGTTCACGATCCTCGCAGGACTTCGCTTTCGACCGGACGCCATTCCGTGGCTAGTTGGGCTCTACATCACTGCCGCATATTGGTTCACCGCGTCGACCTCGTTTGCCAATCCGGCCGTAGCCATCGCCCGTGCCTTATCGAACACATTTGTCGGCATTCGTCCTGTCGATCTGCCGGGCTTCATTGCAGCGGAAGTGATTGGGGCACTGATCGCCATGGTCCTGGCCGGATGGCTACTCGCAGAACCGAAACCCGTTGCTCAACCCGCACGCGCGAAATTGAAGGCCGCTGAATGACCATCACTATCTACCACAATCCCGATTGCGAGACGTCGCGCAACACGCTTGCCATGATCCGGCAGTCCGGCGAGGAGGCGGAGGTCATCGAGTATCTGAACACGCCGCCGTCGCGTGGGAAGCTTGTCGAGCTAATCGCCGCGATGGGGATCACTCCGCGCAAGTTGCTGCGCGAAAAAGGCACTCCCTATGCGGAGCTTGGTCTGGGCGGTTCCAAGTGGAGCGATGACGAATTGATCGACTTCATGCTGACGCACCCGATCCTGATCAATCGGCCGATCGTGGTGACGCCGCTCGGCGTGCTCCTCGCGCGGCCGTCGGAAGCCGTTCTCGGAGTCCTGCCCAATCCGGATATCGGCCCGTTCACGAAGGAAGATGGCGAGGTCGTCGTCGATGCGCAGGGCAAGCGCGTTGCCTGAGAATTCCAACACGTTTCCGAACCTCGACGAAGACCAGTTTCACGCGATCGACGACGAGGCGCTGTTCGATGCGTCGCGCTCGATTCACAGGCCGCGCGTGCTGATGCTCTACGGATCGCTGCGCGAACGTTCCTATTCGCGGCTGGTCACCGAGGAGGCCGCCCGCATTCTGCGCCGGCTTGGTGCGGAGGTCCGCATCTACAATCCGTCCGGTCTGCCGCTCCCGGACTCGACCGGCGCCGATCATCCGAAGGTCAAGGAACTGCGAGACCTGTCGATGTGGTCGGAAGCTCATGTCTGGTGCTCGCCCGAACGCCACGGCTCGATGTCCGGAGTCATGAAGGCGCAGATCGACTGGCTGCCGCTTTCCGTCGGCGGCATGCGGCCGACGCAGGGGCGGACACTTGCCGTCATGCAGGTCTCCGGCGGCTCGCAGAGCTTCAATGCGGTCAATCAGCTTCGGATCCTCGGCCGCTGGATGCGGATGTTCACGATTCCAAACCAATCGTCGGTGGCGAAGGCTTTCGCGGAATTCGACGAAGCCGGGCGCATGAAGCCCTCGGCCTATTACAACCGCATTGTCGACGTCATGGAGGAGCTGATGAAGTTTACGTTTCTTCTGCGTGATCGATCCGCCTATCTGACGGACCGCTATTCCGAACGCGTGGAAAGCGCCGAGGAAGTTGGCGAGCGGGTCAACCAGCGCTCGATCTGAGGGGGGGTCCTCCAGGGCAGTCTGGATATTTCGAGTTTCTTCGAAGTTCTATTGACGTGAACGAAAGACAGGCATATCCATATTTCCATGAAACTCGAAAAAGCAGCATCCCAACTCGAAGCGCTCGGTAACCCGACTCGGCTTCAGCTTTATCGGACACTGGTCCGCGCGGGCGACGAAGGGCTGTCCGTGGGCAGTATCCAGGAGAAGCTCGACATTCCCGCTTCGACGCTCTCGCATCACCTCAAGCGTCTTGTCGATACGGGCCTGGTGAAACAGGAACGGTACGGGACCACGCTGATCTGCCGGGCCAACTATCCCGGCATGGAAGCGCTGGTCGGCTATCTGGTCGACGAATGCTGCACGGATGCGAAATGCGCATCGGCTAAGGTCGAGGCTGCGGCGTGACCTCCCTTTTTTTGCAACAGTAATTCGAAACTCCTAGAAGGATCGAAGGTGATCATATGACCTCCAGCACGGAACTCCCAGTAGCCATCATTGGAGCAGGTCCCGTTGGTCTAGCTGCGGCCGCCCATCTGGTGGAACACGGCATCCGTTTGCTCGTCTTCGAACGCGGCCCGACCGTCGGCGCCGCTCTCCTCGAATGGAACCATGTTCGGGTCTTTTCTCCGTGGCGCTACAACATCGATGCAGTAGCACGCACCCTGCTCGAGCGTTCGGGTTGGGCGGCCCCGGATAACAATGGCTTGCCCACGGGCGGAGAGATCGTGCGGGACTATCTGGTTCCACTGGCCGCCCTTCCGGAAATCGCTCCGAACCTGAAGTTGGGAGCGGAAGTCACAGCCATTACGCGGAAGGGACACGACAAGGTCTCGAACGAGGGCCGTGAGGGTTCGCCGTTTGTCATCCGCTATCGGGACGCGGCCGGCGAGCATCGTGTTCTGGCGCGGGCCGTCATCGATGCGTCCGGGACATGGTCGCGGCCGAACCCGATTGGTGTCGATGGCCTGGCCGTTCCCGGCGAGCGCGAAGCCGCGAGCCATATCGCTTATGGCATTCCTGACGTGATCGGGACTGCGAGGAGCGACTACGCTGGAAGGCGTGTGCTCGTCATCGGTGGTGGACATTCCGCGATCAACGTCGCTCTCGCGCTCATGGAACTTCAGGGCAGGGCTCCGGATACCGAAATCATCTGGGCGCTGCGCCATAGAAGCGTCGACAAGCTTCTTGGCGGCGGCTTGAATGATCAGCTGCCCGAACGTGGCGCGCTCGGCCTCGCCGCCAAACAAGCGATGGAAGACGGCCAGCTGAACATGCTGACGTCCTTCGCCGTCGAGCGTATCGAGACCAAGGACGATGGCCTTCTTGTCGAAGCCTCGCTTGCAGGAAAACCCTTCAGTCTCGCCGTCGACCGGATCGCCGTCACAACGGGTTTCCGGCCTGATCTGTCGTTCCTTGGCGAACTCCGCCTTGCTCTCGATCCCGCTGTCGAAGCACCGACCGCGCTGGCTCCCCTGATCGATCCCAACTTTCATTCCTGCGGGACCGTTCCGCCTCACGGCATCGCGGAACTCGCGCATCCGGAACCCGGCTTCGTCATCGTCGGATCGAAGTCCTATGGTCGCGCCCCGACATTCCTGATGGCGACGGGCTATGAGCAGGTACGGTCGGTCGTCGCCGACATAGCTGGCGATCGCAAGGCCGCCCGTGAGGTACATCTGGTACTTCCGGAAACCGGCGTCTGCAGTGCAGACCAAATCACCGGACCGGCCAATGCAGCCGTTATTGCTGGATGCTGCGGTGGACCGGCACCCGTATCAGTCGACGCATGCTGTGTCGCTGACGCTGACGCGAAAGCCAGTGGAAAGGCCGGCTGTGGCTGCAGCGGTGCCCCAGCCGTGACGGATGTTCAGGCCGCCGGTCGAAAGCTCGTGGAAGCAACCCAATGATCGACCGGAAGATTCCGGCCGGCGCTCTCGGGGCATTGGGCCTGACGCAGATCATCGGCTACGGCACGCTCTATTACAGCTTCAGCATTTTGGTGCCTTCTATTGCCCGCGAATTCGCCTGGCCGGAGCAGTGGGTATTCGGTGCGCTGTCGGCGTCACTGCTAGTGGGTGGTATCCTTGCGCCGACAGCCGGACGCTGGGCCGATCGGTTTGGCGCCGGCCGCGTCATGACCTTTGGTTCGGCCGGCGCTGCTGCAGCATTAACTGTCTGCGCTCTCGCACCCGACCGAGTGACCTTCGTGCTGGCACTCGTGATGATGGAGTTAGCATCCGCGTTCGTGCTCTACAGCGCCGCCTTCGTGGCGATCGTCCAGATTGGCGGCAGCAACGCGCAGCGCAGCATCACCCATTTGACGCTGATCGCCGGCTTCGCCTCCACCTTGTTCTGGCCGTTAACGGCGACGCTTCACGAGTACCTGACATGGCGCGAAGTGTATTTCGTCTTCGCAACGATGAACGTCGCAATCTGCCTTCCGGTCCACGCGTGGTTGGCACAACTATCGCGCCGGGCGAGCGCCGGCACCTCGCTGCCGGCCGTCGTAAGGGCGACGGCTACGACAATTGCGTTCGACCCCCGCGATCGTTCCAGGATCTTTCTGCTCATGCTTGCCGGTTTCGCGGTCGAGGGCTTTGTCCTGTCGTCGATCCTCGTCCACATGGTTCCGCTCACGACGGCGCTCGGACTCGGGTCAGTTGGGCTTCTTGTCACCACCCTGTTCGGCCCGGCTCAGGTTTCGAGCCGATTGATCAACATGCTGTTCGGTGGTCGGTTGGCGCAGACTTGGCTTGCCGTCATAGGCGCGACGCTGCTGCCCCTCGGCCTTTTTGCTTTGCTCGCGACAACGCCCTGGGTGCCGGGCGCGATCGCCTTCGTCATCCTTTTCGGCCTCGGCTCGGGCCTTGCCAGCATCGTTAGCGGCACGCTGCCGTTGGAACTGTTCGGGCGCGAAGGCTACGGCGCCCGACTTGGCTGGATCACAGCGGCACGTCAGTTCTCATCTGCCCTCGCCCCATTCGCGCTGGCTATGGCTATGGCGGGAGTCGGCATTGCGACATCCCTATGGTCGACTGCCGCGATCGGTACGCTCAGCATACTGGCTTTTGTCGCAGTAGGGCTATTGAAGCGGCGGCATGAACTGGAGGTTGCTAAAGAAGCAGCTCCGTCTAACCGCGGGCGGTGGACGGATCTGCCGGCTCGATAAGTGCAGCGAGGACACATATATCTACCGTGAGCCTGGCCGAGAACGCAGGCTAGGTGGCTTGAATTTACAGCTCTATAGGCGGCTAGTCGGTCGCGTTCGCCCGTTCTCGGCGGATACGCTGGATTTCAGTATTCCGACTGCCAGGGAGTTCGACAAGGCGGCCGATATGCTTCTCAAACATGGTTACAGGTAATCAATGGACATCATAAAAGCGCATTGGGAGAACGTCTATACCAGCAAGGGCGAGGCCGAGGTTAGTTGGTTTGAACAGAGCCCGGACCTCTCGCTGGAACTGCTCGCTGAGGCCGCCGTGACCCACGATGCGGCCATCATCGATATAGGGGGAGGAGCATCTCGGTTAGTCGATGCACTCGTCGCCCGTAATCAGGCGCACGTGGCGGTGTTGGACCTCTCTGCCAACGCCCTTGACCGCGCACGCACACGTGTCGGCGAGGTGCCAGTTGACTGGATCGTCAGCGACGTTACCGCATGGCAGCCGACGCGCCGATATGATGCCTGGCATGATCGCGCAGCCTTCCATTTCCTTACCGAGCTGGAGCAGCAGCGCAACTATGCTGAAGTTCTCTCCAATGCGCTGGAGCACAACGGTGTCGCTGTCATCGGCACGTTTGCTCCTGATGGGCCGGAAAAGTGCAGCGGTTTACCCGTGGCGCGTCACGATACCGAATCGTTAAGGCAAATCCTCGGACCACGCTATTCGCTCATCGCTCACCGCAGATGCGATCACATTACTCCCTGGGGCAGCATTCAGCGATTTCAGTTCTCGACCTTCCGACACCACTGAGGGAAGTAGCTGCTCGGTCGTCGTGGCGCAAAACGATGAGGTATTAGATCATAAGTCACGGGGCGCGGCGCGAAGAGAATGATGCTGGCGGCAAGGATTGCCATGCCTCCCCCAGATGAGGTCCCAGGCATCCGGCTGCTGGCCTTCCGCTAGCCACAGCCACATCAGCAACGCGCTTATGTAGAAGCCGCCATACGCTGCGTATGACGCGTCCCGCGTGGTCGCTTGGAACCTGGGTCAGCAGGTAGGCGAACGGTTACTAATGCCAGCAGGCCGGGGGCAAGCCAGAGGATTGTCCGGCCTTGCCACACCCAGGTCCAGAATGCGAAGCACCCTTACTGTCTCTGCGATAGCCGCGCCGACGAAGATCAGGTAGTTGCTGAGATAGGCTGGCATGCAGCGTCCGAAAATCAAAGCATAGTAGTCGCTGCAATAAGCCACGCCGGCAGTATTTCTTCCAGCGCGGTCTGCAGTGCGCGGTCCAATCCTGACAGTGTCATGACGCCCGCAACGACCAAGAGCGCGCCGAGCGCCATCTTCAATGTGCTCGCAACCGAGAGCATCCTGCCTCGCCACCGCAGAAGTGCTTCCCTGCTGAGACGAGCGAGGATCAGCAGCGGGAGCGATGTGCCGATGCCGAAAGCCAGCATGGTCAGCGCGACATCGCCGAGGTTCTCTCCGCGCAAAGCCATCACCGATGCGGCGCCCAACGTCGGCCCGACGCAAGGCGTCCACACCGCGCCGAGCAGAAGCCCTACGCCGAATTGAGCGGAAAACCCGCCCGTCGAGAACCCGCCGAAGCGGCTCTGCGCCCAGCCGCTGATCGGACCGGCGGCCGCGGCGAACTGAGTCTGCAGCGCAGGCGCCATGAGCACGCCCCCGGTCAGGATGAGGATCACGGCGGCGGCGGAGCGGAAGGCGTTCAGGTCGAGACCGATTGAGAAGCCGATCGTGGCGACGAACAGCCCAATCGATGTGAACGATATCGCCACGCCGGCCGCCAGTCCCAGAAGTGCGAGGCGATGCTCGGCCACCGCCCCGGCCAGAACGACCGGCACGAGGGGAAGGACGCAGGGCGACAGGATGGAAAGTATTCCCGCGAGGAATGCCAGTATCATAGCGCCTGCTTCAAAAATTCGACGATGGCAACGCGGTCGGTCGTGCCCACCGCGCGGTCGATTTCCTTGCCGCCCTTGAAGACCAGCATTGTCGCCTGCGTTTGCACTCGGAACTGAGCAAGCACGTCGGCCTGGCTGTCGAAGTCCACCTCGATCATCTTTAGCGCGCTGAACTCCGGCATCTGAAGCAAT
>JAEUMA010000510.1 GCA_016793565.1 Rhizobiaceae bacterium | reverse complement strand
TGCCGATAGCAATCCTCGGCCACGTCACGCCCCTCATTGCCGCCATCGCCATGTCCGCCTCGTCGCTTCTGGTGATATCCAACGCCCTGCGGCTGACCGGCCCTGTAGGCCCGGCGAAGGAAAAAAGCGGGCTCGACCTCAAGCCCGCCGTGTCGATCGCATGAGCATTCTGGGTTACCTCATCCCGATCGCCCTGTTCCTGGGAGGGTTGAGCCTCGCGGCCTTCCTGTGGGCGCTGCGCAGCGGTCAGTACGAAGATCTGGACGGCGCCGCCGAGCGGATTTTTCTCGATGACGACAAGCCATCGCCGCCGGGCTCCTACAAAAGCTGAAGTCGATCGGTGGCGAGCCTAGAACGATTCCATCTGACCATGAACCGCTCTAGCGGATTTTCGCCAGCAGAGGCCGCTGCCCTGAAACGATCTTCTCAGCGGCGTCCTCCAGCGTGAACCAGGCGGCCCGGTCTACCTCAGGGAATGAGCGGAACTTCCCGCTTCGGGGCGGCCACTCCATGTCGAACAGGTTGCTGCGCAGCGTCTCCGTGTCGAAGTCACCCTCGCAGGCAAAGCCGATCACGATCTTGCCGGAGCGCTGACGGGCTTCGCCGAGCGCGAAAAGCGGTCCCTCGGCGGTCCAACCCGTCTCCTCTGCAAACTCGCGTCGCGCTGCCGCCTCGGGCTCCTCGCCGGGCCCGATCTCACCCTTTGGCATCGACCACGCACCCTTGTCACGCGAACGCCAGTGTGGCCCGCCCGGGTGCACTAGCAGGACTTCGGCCCCGCTGGCACGCTTTCTGAAAGCCAGAATGCCGGCGCTGCGTGGCGGCATGTTGCATTTCCCGTTCCGTTACGGGATAGACCACGTGCGTGAACTTGTCTGCAACCTGAGGGGTCTTCGGTCGATTGCGCCGCGACTGCCAGCCGTCAGAACGCGTTCTGTCGCCAGCATGTTCGACATCGGGCCCGACGTCCGTGTCGGTGAGGCATGCGTGATGGCCGACGGCCGCTTCCTTCCGCATACGGTGAAGGCTGTAGCTTCCGATCATTTCGAGGGCCGCCTGGGCTATGTGATCGCCGCCGGGATCGTAGGCGTGGCACTGATGCTGCGCTTTGTTCTGTGGGGCCTCGATGGCAGCCAGTTCTCGGCTTTCCTCTTCATGCCGGCGGTCTTCCTGGCGGCCATCGTCGGTGGAACCGGTCCGGGCCTTCTCGCTCTGGTGATTGCCTGCCTGGCGGTCGTCTACATTGACGGTCCGCAGCTGCGGGAGACTGGCCTCGAGCTTTCCCTCGGCATGCTGGGTGGCGCCGGCGTCCTCGCTATCGCGCTCGGCGAACTGTCGCACCGTGCATGGCGCAGCATCGCGCGGACCCGCGCCGCGCTGGACGAGCGCGAGGCTCATCTCCGCTCGATCCTGGATACGGTGCTGGACGCGACCGTGGTGATCGAGACAAACGGGGCGATCGTCTCGTTCAACGCGGCGGCCGTGCGCCAGTTCGGCTATCAGGAAGCGGAGGTGATCGGGCAGAATGTCAGCATCCTCATGCCCGAGCCCTACCGCGCCGGGCATGATGGCTACATGCAACGCTACCTCAAGACGGGAGAGAAGCGGATCATCGGCGTGGACCGCGTGGTGGTCGGCCGGCGCAAGGACGGCACGACCTTTCCGATGAAGCTCGCCGTCGGCGAGACGCAATTCGGAGACCACACCTACTTCACCGGCTTCATCCGCGATCTGACCGAGAGGGAGGAGACGGCCGCCCGGATGCAGGAGATCCAGGGCGAACTCGCCCGCCTCGCGCGCTTGAACGAACTGGGCGAAATGGCCTCCACCCTCGCGCACGAGCTGAATCAGCCGCTATCGGCCATCGCCAATTATGCGCAGGGCAGCGCGCGCATGCTGCGCGATAGCGAGGACGCAAGCTCGCTGCGCGTGCGCGAGGCACTGACAGAGATCTCGCGGCAGTCGCTGCGTGCCGGGCAGATCATCCGCCATCTTCGCGAATTCGTGATGCGCGGAGAGACCGGCAAGGCGCCGGAAGATCTGCGCAAGCTGGTCGAGGAAGCCGGAACGCTGGCGCTCGTAGGCTCCCGCGAGCATGGCGTGCGGTCGGTGTTCGACTTCGGCCCGGGCGTCGGCCTGATCATGGCCGATCGCGTGCAGATTCAGCAGGTGCTGATCAACCTGATGCGCAACGCAATGGAGGCGATGCGCGACTGTCCGGAGAGGCTGCTCAGCGTTCGGACCATGGTCAGCGCGCCCGGCGAGGTGGCCGTCGAGGTCTCCGACACCGGCAGCGGGATCGCCGAGGACATCATGCCGCAGTTGTTCAAGCCGTTCGTCACATCCAAGGCAAGCGGCATGGGTATCGGACTGTCCATATCGAAGCGCATCGTCGAGGCGCACGGGGGCAAGATCACGGTGACGGGAAATCCGGGCGGCGGCACCATCTTCCGCTTCACGCTTCCCGCCTATGAGGACGAGGAGCCTGATGGAGATCGGTGACTATACCGTTCACGTCGTGGACGACGAGGAACCCGTTCGTAAGTCGCTCGGCTTCCTGCTGGGCGTGGCCGGCTTTACCGTGCGCCTGCACGATTCGGCGACGGCGTTTCTCGCGGCCGCCCCCGGTCTGCGCAACGGCTGCCTCATCACCGACCTGCGCATGCCCGACATGAGCGGCGTCGAACTCCTCAAAAAGCTTGGCGACATGCATGTCAGGATTCCCTCGATCGTGGTGACCGGCCATGGCGACGTGCCCATGGCCGTGGAGGCGATGAAGGCCGGCGCCCTCGATTTCATCGAGAAGCCGTTCGAGGACGAGGTGCTCATCGAGGCGGTGCGCCAGGCCGCCACGAGGCTGAAAGCTCCGTCCGATGCGGATGCCGACGCCATCAACGCCCGCATCGCGCAGCTCAGCCCGCGCGAACGCGAGGTGCTGACGGGCGTGGTCGCCGGACTGCCGAACAAGACGATCGCCTACGATCTCGACATCAGCCCGCGGACGGTGGAGGTCCATCGGGCCAATGTGATGGCCAAGATGGAAGCCAAGAGCCTGCCGGAGCTCGTGCGCATGGCGCTGACGGTCGATCTAGGCGGAAAATAGGTCCGCCCGCTGTCCTTTCCGGTTTTTGATCTGACGCAAGGCGCTTGCCCGACCGATGTCCTATTGGACGGCATGGACGAGTGACACAATGTCGTCCGCCCAGCCTGCGGAGATCGGTGGCCGGTGTCCAACCACGAGGTTCTTGTCGTCGTACCCGATGCCGAGTTGCAGCGCTCGGTGGCGTTCGCGTTGGAAGCGGAAGGGCTGAACGTCGTGGTGGCGTCCCAGCTCAGCGACTGGAACGTTTGCCGGGCTCTCTGCTCGGCGGCCTGCTCCGTAGTGGACGAGTGCGCGATCGCCGAGCGAAAGGACGACTTTCAGCGCTTGCTGGAACGCAGGTTGCCCGTGGTGCTGCTGGTCGATGCGCCAAAGGACGTGCCCGCCGACCTCGAGCTGAGATCTGTGGTGAAGCCGCTGCTGGGGCGCCAGCTGGTTGATGCCGTCGTACGCAGCCTGCCGGCTGTGGGCGCTCGACCGGCCATTACGTAGAATCCCTTAAGGGCATAACCGAATTTTCCGCCGCGCGGGTTTGCGCGATCCATGAACTGCGACCTACCAACGGAGCGGATCATGACCATTCACGCACGCAGCCTCGGCCACGCAGACCGCTTCCGCGCCCATCAGGCTCTATCGCATGCCATCCTGCCGGCGGCGGAGGCTCAGCCGGTCGCCTTCTATCCCGCAGGCAGCGAGATCTATGCGCAGGGCGAAGCCGCTCGCAAGCTCTACCAGGTCGCTTTCGGTTGTGTGCGTATCTATCGGATGCTGGCCGACGGCCGCCGGCAGATCGCCGCTTTCCACCTCGCCGGCGACGTCTTCGGTTTCGAGGCGGACGGTACCCATCACTTCTTCGCCGAGGCCGTCGACGCCACCGGCATTCACGCTTGGCGCCACGCCGCGAATGCGCCCGAGTCGCAGGACGTGCTTCAGCTCGCCCTGCTCGGCCTCGTCAGGGCGCAGGAACATATGCTGGTGCTTGGACGCCAGAACGCCGCCGAGCGCGTCGCGGCCTTTCTGGTTGATATGGCCGAGCGGCAGGGCGACACGCGCTCGGTCGACCTGCCGATGTCGCGCACGGACATCGCCGACTATCTGGGGCTGACGATCGAGACGGTGTCGCGGGTGTTCTCGCGGCTGAAGCAGGACGGTATCATCCGCCTGCCGAGCCTGCGCAGCGTCGAAATGGTCAAGTGGTCCGCGCTGCGGGACATGACCTCGTAGCCGTCAAGGAATTCCCTGCATTGCTTGCGTCGCTTCCGGGCCTGGGATAGCCCTGCCTCCGCGCATCGAGTGAGCGCGTCGGGGAGAAGAGCATGGGCATTTCAGGCCGCGTCAGCCGGCGCGACGAACTTCCGACGCCTGCTCTAGTGCTGGACGTCGATGCCCTGGACCGCAACATCGGCGCGATGATCGCCCGCACAGCGGCGATGGGTGTTGCGCTTCGCCCACATGCCAAGGCGCATAAATGCGTCGAGGTCGCGCAGCGCCTGTACAGGGCCGGCGCGGTCGGCGCGTGCTGCGCTACGATCGCCGAGGCGGAGGCGATGGCGCGAGGCGGGCTGCCGGGCATCCTGCTCACCTCTTGTCTCGTCACGCCGGACAGTATCGAGCGGCTCTCGCGGCTGGTCGCAAGTGGGGCCGATATCAGCGCGGTGGTCGACAGCGCCCTCGGCGTCGATCTTCTCGGACAGGCTGCCGAAAACGCGGGCCGGCGCATCGGGGTTCTCGTCGACATCGATGTCGGGGTCGGACGGGCCGGCTGCGTCGAGATCGCCGATATCGTTGCCCTGGCGCAGCGTATTCGGGACATCCCGCAGTTGGAGTACAGGGGCGTTCAGGCCTATTGGGGCAACCTCCAGCAGGTAATGCCTTTCGCCGAGCGCCGCAGCCGGGTAGAGGTTCAGGCCGAGCGCCTGCGCTCGATACTGGCGGTGCTGCGGGAAGCGGGACTGGCCCCCGAGATCGTCAGCGGCTCGGGCACCGGGACGCACGCTATAGATGGGCGGTTGGGCCTCTTCACGGAGATCCAGGCCGGGTCGTTCCTGTTCCTCGACTCCTGCTACGGCTCGGTGCCGACCTCCGATGGCGAGGCAGCCTTCGAGCCGTCGCTCTATGTTGCGGCCTCGGTGACCACCGCGACCAGACCCGGGCGCGTGATCGTCAATGCAGGCCTCAAGGCCTTCGCCACCGACAACGGCAAACCCATGCCCATGCGCGGCGCGCCGGCCGGGGCCGCCTACCGCTTCATGGGCGACGAGCATGGCGCGCTGGATTTCGACGGCGCCACCCCGCCGCTCGGCGCCACGATCGAGTTCTTGACGTCGCATTGCGACCCGACCGTCAACCTGCATTCCGCCTACCACGTCGTCAGCGGTGAGAGCGTCGTGGACGTCTGGCCTGTCGTCGGCAGGTACTGAGCGGCGCGACGGGGAAGGGCGCGTCAGCGCTTCGCCAGTTCCGCGATTGTCTGCCGGATCACCGCCTCGACCCGTTTGCGTTCCTCGCCCTCAATCGGGAGCCGCGGTTTGCGAACATGCTCGGGCGCGCCATAGACGAGATGTTCTGCGAGCTTGATGTACTGCACCAGCTTGACGTCGGTATCGAGGTGGAAGGCCGGCGTCATCAGCCGGTAGAGGGGGAGGGCCGCCTTGAAATCGCCCGCTCT
>JAEUMA010000268.1 GCA_016793565.1 Rhizobiaceae bacterium | reverse complement strand
ATCCTGAACGGCACCTGCAACTACATTCTGACGCGTATGGAGGCCGAAGGACTTTCCTTCGCCGAGTGTCTTGCCGACGCGCAGAAGCTTGGCTACGCGGAAGCCGATCCCACCTTCGACATCGAGGGTCACGATACCGCGCATAAGCTGTCCATCCTGACGAGCCTGGCGTTCGGCACGCGGATCTCGCCCGACAGCATCTACTTGGAGGGAATCTCCAACATCAGCCAGGCCGACATCCGCGCGGCTGGGGAACTCGGCTACCGCATCAAGCTGCTCGGCGTCGCCCAGCGCACCGACAGCGGCATCGAGCAGCGGGTCCACCCGACCATGGTCCCTACCGCTTCCGTCATCGCGCAGGTCCACGGGGTCACCAACGCGGTTGCGATCGAATCCGACATTCTTGGCGAATTGCTTTTGTCCGGCCCCGGTGCCGGTGGCAACGCCACGGCCTCGGCGGTAATCGGCGACATCGCCGATATCGCCAAGAGCCGCCCCGGTTTCCAGCACGGGCCGGTGTTCGGCTGGCCGGCGCGGGAATTGAAGCCCTATCGCAAGGCCCAGATGCGCACGCATGCCGGTGGCTATTTCATCCGCTTGACCGTGCATGACCGCATCGGCGTGTTCGCGGCCATTGCGAAGCGCATGGCGGCCAACGACATCTCGCTGGAATCGATTGTGCAGCGTGCGGCCGACACCGAAGGCCAGGCGCAAAAGACAGTCATCCTTGTTACGCATGAGACGACGGAAGCAGCGGTCCGCAAGGCTGTGGAGGGTATCACCAAGGATGGTCATCTGACCGACAAGCCGCAGGTGATACGAATAGAGCGCGCGGGCTGATCGGCCGCGTCAATTCTGTGCGCAGAGCAATTCGGCGCCCATTGCGGGGCTTGCTGGCCGAGCGGGCGTTTGAGACAAGTTCATAGGCAGGCCGTCTACCGCAAGTTGCCGCAGGGAGGCTGAGGATGCCCGCAGCAAAGCCGCTGGAATATGCGGAGCACGCCGAAACGCTCTCCGCGCTCGACCGAACGCTGACGATCGAAATCGTTCGCGTGGTGGAGAGGGCGGCGGTCGCTGCTGCGCGTTATCGTGGCCGCGGTGACGAACTGGCCGCCGACCGCGAGGCGGTGCAGGCCATGCGCGATGAACTCAACAGGTTGCCGTTGCGCGGTACCGTGGTCATCGGCGAGGGCGAGGCCGACGATGCTCCCTACCTCTTCGTCGGCGAGATGGTTGGCCGCGGCGACGGGCCGGAGGTCGACGTGGCGGTGGATCCGCTGGACGGCATAACGATCTGCGCCAAGAACCTGCCCAATGCGCTCTCCGTGGTGGCCGTCGCCGAGCGCGGCGGGCTGTTGCGGACGCCCGACGTCTACATGGAGAAGATCGCGATCGGCCCCGGCTATCCGCAGGGCGTGGTCGATCTCGACCTGCCGCCGGCCGTCAACATCCAGAATCTGGCCCGCGCCAAGGGCGTATCGCCGGCCGAGATAACCGCCTGTATCCTCGACCGACCGCGCCATGCGCGCCTGATCGAGCAGGTACGCGCGGTGG
Source organism: Rhizobiaceae bacterium (assembly GCA_016793565.1). GTDB lineage: Bacteria > Pseudomonadota > Alphaproteobacteria > Rhizobiales > Rhizobiaceae > JAEUMA01. The sequence continues at coordinate 1,987 of JAEUMA010000268.1, read as the reverse complement.
GTGCTTCGATCCGTCTGATCAGCGACGGCGATGTCGCCGGGATTATTCACGCCACCGACCCGGGCGAGACCGGCATCGACATCTACCTCGGCAGTGGAGGAGCGCCGGAAGGCGTTCTGGCGGCGGCCGCGCTGCGCTGCACCGGCGGCCAGATGCAGGGAAGGCTGATCCTTGACACGCCGGACAAGCTCGCCAAGGCGCGCTCCCTCGGCATTGCCGACCCGCGCCGGACATACGGCATCAGCGACATGGCCGCCGGTGAGGTCCTGTTCGCGGCGACCGGCGTCACCGACGGCAGCCTGCTGTCCGGAGTGAAGTTCGGGCGCGATTCGATCCGCACCGATACGATGGTGCTGCGCTCGTCTTCGCAGACCATTCGCGAGATCCGTTCGCGCCACCGCGACATGGACAAGTTCTGAGCCGATGGCGCGGCCCCTCTCGGCGTCCGGGGCGACCGGGGCTGGAGGTCCCCAGCCAGGCGCCGAGCGCCGTCCGTTCCTCGACGTGCGCAATTCGTCCACGGGACACACCTGGCAGCACCGGTTGAGCGAGCGTCAGGAACGCGTCGCGCTGGCGATCGCGCAGAACCATGGCGTCCCGGACATGGTCGCCCGCATCCTGGCAGGCCGGGGCGTCGAAATGGAGGAAGCGCCGCGCTTCCTCGATCCCACGATTCGCGACCTTCTGCCCGACCCCGCCTCGCTCACCGACATGGACCGGGCGGCCGAACGCTTGGCGCGGGGGGTTCGCGCGAGGGAGCGCGTCGCGATCTTCGGTGATTACGATGTCGACGGCGCGGCGTCGGCGGCCATGATGGCGCGTTTCCTCGCCCATCATGGCGTCGAGAGCGAGATTTACATTCCCGATCGTGTCTTCGAGGGCTACGGCCCCAATCCCGAGGCGATGCGGGAACTCGTCGGGCGTGGTGCCAGCCTGATCGTCACCGTCGACTGCGGCATAAACAGCGCGCCGTCGATCGCCGCCGCGAACGAAGCGGGCGCTGACGTCGTGGTGCTCGATCATCACCAGGTGGGCGGCCCGATTCCGCCGGCGGTCGCCGCCGTCGATCCGAACCGCGCTGACGATCTTTCAGGTCAGGGACATCTTTGCGCGGCCGGCGTGACTTTCCTGGCGCTGGTCCGTACGGCGCGGGTTGTCGGGCAATCTTCCTCAGGCGCGTCTGCCTTCGATCTGTTGTCGTTGCTCGACCTGGTCGCCATGGCGACAGTGTGCGACGTCGTCCCGCTCGTCGGCGTTAACCGGGCGTTTGTCGCCAAGGGGTTGCTCGCTATCCGCCAGCAGCGCAACGAAGGCCTTGCCGCTTTGGCGAAGGTAGCGCGGCTGGGCGAACCAGCCAGCGCCTACCATCTCAGCTTCCTGCTCGGCCCTCGCATCAATGCGGGCGGCCGTATCGGCGACGCCGCGCTCGGCAGCCGTCTGCTGGCGACCGACGACCCGGCGGAAGCGCGCGCGATCGCCGAAAAGCTGGACCGGCTGAACCAGGAGCGCCAGGCGATGGAGCAGTCCATGCTGGCGGAAGCCAAGGCGGAAGCCGACGCTGAACTGGCGCGCGGGGAGGGCCCGGCCGTGCTGCTGACGGCCCGCGACACCTGGCATCCGGGCATCGTCGGCCTCATTGCCTCGCGGCTGAAGGACCACGCTCGCCGTCCGTCCTTTGCCGTCGCTTTCAACGGTGGCGGCATGGGCACCGGGTCAGGCCGCTCGGTGGCCGGCTTCGACCTGGGGCGGCTGGTGCGCGAGGCCGTGGAGCAGGGGCTGCTGGTGAAGGGGGGCGGTCACGCGATGGCTGCCGGCATTACTGTGGAACGATCGCGCCTCGGCGATCTCAGGGCCTTCTTCGAGGAGCGTGCGCGGGAGGATGTCCACCGCCTGCGGCAGGACCAGGTGCTGCAGATCGACGGCGCGCTGTCCGCCGACGGCGCTTCGCTTGAACTCCTCCAGCGCATCGATCAGGCCGGTCCCTACG
>JAEUMA010000189.1 GCA_016793565.1 Rhizobiaceae bacterium | reverse complement strand
CTCTGGCTGCCGAGCAGGACGCCATCCCCGCGCTGTTTGCCGCGCTGGACGCGGTCCGCGTGACTGGCGCTTCCGCGACACTCGTCGAACCCTATCGCGAGCGGATCGAGGCCGCACGCGCGGGCCTTGAGCCCAGCGCGCCGTTGACCGTCGCGCCGGAGCCGCCCTTCTGGCTCTCGCCCGGGAAATGAGCGCGTCGGCTGAACCATGCAGCCCGACTGAACGGGACGGGCTTCGGCAAGCGCTGGCGCTCAGGAAGCCGCTCGGGATAAGCCGGATAGCCGACCTGACCGGGCTCGACACGGTTGGTATCCCGGTGGCGCAAGCGGTTCAGCCCTTTTCGTTGTCGCTCGCGGTTGCGCAAGGCAAGGGCCTCACACCCGCCCAGGCGATCCTGTCGGCGGTGATGGAATGCGCCGAGACCTTCTGCGCCGAGAAGCCGGAGCGTTTCGCCACGATACGAGGTTCCGCCGCGAGATTGGGCGTTCCGAACCGCCGTTTCGAGGCTTTTGCGAACGAAGCCGGCTGGCACGATGAGGAAACCGACTGGATCGAATGCGAGGAAATCGTATGTGGCGGCCGCGCGCTGGTGCCCTTCGATCTCGTTCACACCGCCTATCTCCAGCCAGCCGACGGAGCATCGCCGCTCTTCACCGGCTCGACCACGGGCCTTGCTGCCGGCTTCTCGCAGGACCAGGCGACGCTGCATGCCCTGCTGGAGTGCGTCGAGCGCGACGCGCTGGCGCGCGCCCACGCCAGTCATGGCTTTCTGCAACGAAACCGCATCGATCCTTCCTTCATCGGCGAGCCATGCCTGCTCGATCTTCTACGCCGGCTCGAGGAGAAGGGTTTTCTCGTCGGGCTCTGGCACATGCCGTCGCCCACCGGGATACCGGCGATCTGGTGCCACCTGCTGGAGGATCGTCCGTCCGAGACGGCCATCCTGCCTTTTCCAGCGGAGGGAACGGCCGCGCGGGCCGACGGGACCGAGGCAACCGTCTGCGCCATTCTGGAAGCCGCCCAGTCGCGGCTCGCCGCCATTTCCGGTGCCCGCGAGGACATCACGCGTGCGCAATATCCCGCCTACCCGGACCGGCAGCACATCGAAGCGCATCGGCGGCTCATCGCGGAAGGGCCACGCACCGTTGCGCTTTCGTCGATCGCGGATGGAGCGGGGGCCTCTTCGGCCGATTTGGTGGCTCGGCTTGCCGCTTGCGGAAACGACGCGGTCTACCGGATCGCGATGGGTGACCGGTCCCTGCCCGGCATTTCCGTCGTGCGGACGATCGTGCCCGGCCTCATGCCGTTCTACGAGGCGTGAGCTATGCGGCCGAAACTGGCGTTTGTCGGACCGACCCTGGCGCGAGACGAAGCGGGGGTCGTCACCGACGCCGTGCTGCTACCGCCGGCGGTGCAAGGCTCGGTCATCGACGCTGTGCAACGGTTCGACCCAGCTGCCATCCTGATTGTGGACGGCGGCTTTCAGACCGAGCCCGCGGTCCGCCACAAGGAGATCCTGTGGGCGATCGGCAACGGCGTGCCGGTGCTCGGCGCGGCCAGCATGGGCGCCCTGCGGGCGGCCGAACTCGCGCCTTTCATGCAGGGTGTGGGCGTCGTCTACCGCTGGTACCGCCGCTTCGTCTATGCGCCCGACGATGCCGTGGCAGTCCTGCACGGCCCGGCCGATATGGGCTGCGCGCCGCTGACCGACGCGCTCGTGGACATCCGCCTGACCGTCCGCGCTGCCTGGCGCGGTGGCCTGATCGGCGGCGCGTGCGCGGCCGCGCTGAATACCGCCGCGAGCGATATGGATTTTCGCACGCGCACGCTGGAGGCTGTTGTCCGCCGCGTCTTTGAGCGCGAGCCGGCGAAAGCGGCACGAGTAGCCGCAATGCTGCGGGCGTCTTTCGTCAGCCGGAAGAAGGCCGACGCTCTGCTTGCCCTGCGCATGTTGCAGGAGGGCCGGTTCGCACCCGCACCCTCGCTGCCGCCCATGCCGCTGACCGCCGCCTTCGCCGCCGACCTGTCCGCCGCCGGACTGACGCTTGCCTGGCCGGAATGCCCCGGCCCACGAGAGTCCGTTTACCCAACGTCAGGGCAATGATAGCGTGATGCGCCATGTGGAACGCGGCGGACTTCCAGACGCGCGGTGAAGTGGACGCAGAACGGTCCATCGGGACGCGCTTTCGCCTTTATCCGCAAGCCCCTTACGTGTCCGGCTAC
>JAEUMA010000187.1 GCA_016793565.1 Rhizobiaceae bacterium | reverse complement strand
CATCGTCGTGGCGATCGATGCCAAACAGGTTTCCGCCGAGGGAGAAGCGGCGCGCTGGGAGATATTCACCCATGGCGGCCGCGAGAAGACCGGCATCGACGCGGTGGAGTTCGCCCGCAAGGTGGTCGAGCGCGGGGCCGGCGAAATCCTGCTGACCTCAATGGATCGCGACGGCACCAAGGCCGGCTACGACATCGCGCTCACCCGCGCGGTGGCCGATGCCGTGCGCGTGCCGGTCATCGCCTCGGGCGGCGTCGGCAACCTCGAGCATATGGTCGAAGGCATTCGCGACGGCCATGCAACCGCGGTGCTGGCGGCGTCCATCTTCCACTTCGGCACCTACACGATCGAGCAGGCGAAGAGGCACATGGCGGCCGCCGGACTGCCCATGCGACTCGACTTGGCAAACGCTACGTCATAAACGGCGGCGATGGACGCCTTCTCGCTCTTCGACCTGGAAAAAATCGTCGCCGAGCGCGCCCGCTCGGGTGCCACCGATTCGTGGACGGCCAAACTCGTCGCGGGCGGCCAGCCGCGCGCCGCCAAGAAGCTCGGCGAGGAGGCTGTCGAGACCGTGATCGCCGCGATCCAGGGTGACGCGAAGGCGCTGACGGCCGAGAGCGCCGACCTGCTCTACCATCTGCTGGTCGTTCTGTTCGTGGCGGGCGTGCCGTTGTCGGAGGTCATGGCGGAGCTTGCACGCCGCACCGCCACCAGCGGGATCGCCGAAAAATCGTCCCGCCCGCCGGCCTCCTGATGGCTCCGGGAACGACCATGGACCAGCTGGTGCCCAAGGAAACCTATTCGCCCTATCGCTTCTTCACCGCCGAGGAATGGGCCGGCTTCCGCGCCGACACGCCGCTGACCCTGAGCGAGGACGAGGTTCGCCGCCTGTCGTCGCTTTACGAGCCGATCGACATTGACGAGGTCCGCCGCATCTACCTGTCGCTGTCGCGCCTGCTTTCGGCCCATGTCGAGGCGAGCCAGCTGCTGTTCGGCCAGCGCAAGGCCTTCTTCAACGCCGGCGACGACGCGCGCAAGACGCCCTTCATCATCGGCATGGCGGGATCGGTCGCGGTGGGCAAGTCGACCACGGCGCGCATCCTGAAGGAACTGCTGACGCGTTGGCCATCGAGCCCCAAGGTGGATCTGGTCACCACCGACGGCTTTCTCTACCCCAACGAGATCCTGCGCCGCGACAATCTGATGGAGCGCAAGGGTTTCCCCGACAGCTACGATGTCGGCACGCTGCTGCGCTTCCTGTCGGCGATCAAGTCGGGGCAGCCGGACGTGCGCGCGCCGGTCTATTCGCACCTCACCTATGACGTGGTGCCGGGCGAGTTCGTCACCATCGACCGGCCCGACATCCTGATCTTCGAGGGGCTCAACGTGCTGCAGCCGCGCGAGCTGCCGAGGGACGGCAAGTTCGTGCCCTTCGTCTCGGATTTCTTCGATTTCTCGATCTACATCGACGCCGATCCGAAGCTGATCCACGAATGGTATATCACCCGCTTCATGCGCCTGCGTGAGACCGCCTTCCGCAATCCGCAGTCCTTCTTCCACCGCTACTCGCAGCTTTCGGCGGACGCTGCTCGCGCCATCGCCGAGGGCCTGTGGTCGAACATTAACATGAAGAACCTGATGGAAAACATTCTGCCGACACGGCCTCGCGCCGACCTGATCCTGCGCAAGGGCCGGCAGCATCGCGTCGAGGAAGTCGCGCTGCGCAAGCTGTAGGCCTCACGGGCCGTATCAGCCAAGGCTTTCGCGGCATGGTATATCAGGCCGGTCCGGCAGCGGGATCGCCGCGATCAAGGCAGCGTGACGCGGCGAAGCGTGAGGTTGATCCGGCCGCCGTTCTTCAACAGCGCCGAGGTGGCCGGATAGATGCGGTCCACGCCGTGGAAGGCAAGGCGGCCTTCGCCACCCAGGATGACGACATCGCCGCTCGCCAGGCGGATCGACGTGGTGCGGCCGTTGCGCGTATTCTCGCCGACGCGAAACAGGCAGTCGTCGCCCAGCGAGACCGAGACGACCGGGGCCTTCAGATCCTGTTCGTCGCGATCCTGGTGCAGCCCCATCTTGGCGTCGTCGCCGTAGAAGTTGACCAGGCATGCCTCGGGCGCATGCGGATAGGCCGAAACCGCGGTCCAAAGATCCAGCAGCGTCTGAGGGATCGCCGGCCAGGGCTCGCCGGTGAGCGGATGCGTCGCCTGATAGCGGTAGCCGCGCTCGCGGTCGGTGACCCAGCCGAGAGCGCCGCAATTGGTCATGCGCACGCTCATTTCCTTGCCGGTTCGCGGCATGGCGGGAACGTAGAGCGGTGCCACCTGCACCACCTTGCGGATATCCTCCACCAGCGCCCGTTGCGCGTCGCGGTCGAGATATCCGGGAATGTGGCGGACGCCGCGCGGCAGGACGTTCATCGCGTAGCGGCGGTCCGCCCGCCCTCAGGCCTGTTCGATGTCGGGAATGCGCAGCACCTGGCCGGGATAGATCTTGTCCGGGTGGCTGAGCATCGGCTTGTTGGCCTCGAAGATCAGCATGTACTTGGTATGATCGACCGCCTCGCCGCGCCTCGCCAGCCCTAGTGCCCGCGGACTGTGCTGC
>JAEUMA010000173.1 GCA_016793565.1 Rhizobiaceae bacterium | reverse complement strand
GCCAGCAGCACCAGGACCAGCAGCGTGATCGGAACGATGAACCACAGCGTGTAGCGTTCGAACCAGATGATCTGCTCCATGATCGGGGTGGCCGCGGGCTGCAGACTCGTCTGCCACGGCGTCGGCTGGGCAGCCTGTGCGACCACGGCGTGTCCGAATGCCGCCGCCAAGGCCGCTCCCGCAAGGATTCGTCTCATCGCCTTCCTCACCTTAAAACAAGCCTGCATGCCGCAATGGCATGCGGCGCGGGAATCCCACGCCTCGTTCGGCAGGTTCAAACCATACTCTCAATTCAACCGCAAGAAAGGAGGCATACCGCCCGTGCGGCATTTTTGCGCGAAGCCGCCACCTTTCCCTGCCGCACTCATCGCTGCGGTGCGCCCGGCATTTTCCCATCGCATGCCCTACTTCAGGCTCCCGTCGCAATTCCAGCCAATTTGACGCGGATCAAATAGCCTGACACACCCGGGCAGGCCGCCCGGGCGCTGTACTTGCGCGTGACGCGACTGGAGTACTAGAAGCGATTGCGGCTGGCGGCGGCACGATTCGCAATGGAGCGACGATGGTATCTTCACCGCTGAAAATCGGCACGATGGCAGGCATGCTGGCCCTGGCCTGCTTGCCGGCGGCGGCTCAGCAGACCGGCAAGATCAAGTCCACTCACGGCGCCTGGTCCATCGTATGTGACACGCCGGCAGGCGCGACGGCCGAGCAGTGCGCGATGATGCAGAACGTTGTCGCGGAAGATCGGCCCGAAATAGGCCTTTCCGTAGTGGTGCTGCGCACCGCCGACAACAAGGCGGAGATCCTACGTGTGCTGGCGCCACTCGGCGTCCTGCTTCCCAACGGCCTCGGCCTGAACGTCGACGGCAAGGATATCGGCCGTGCCTATTTCGTGCGCTGCTTCCAGGACGGCTGCTACGCCGAGGTGATTCTGGAGAAGCCGCTGATCCAGACGCTGAGCACCGGCACTTCCGCCACCTTCATCGTGTTCCAGACCCCGGAGGAAGGCATCGGCATACCCGTCGACCTCAAGGGTTTCGGCGAGGGTTTCGCAGCGCTGCCCTGATCCGCCGGGTTTCGGCTTGAGGCTCATTGCCCCCGGGCCGCGGCGCGCCTACATGGCGGTCATGACATTCCAGCCTCAGGTGCAGGCATGACCAGCGTGCTATCGCAGTTCGACGTTTCCGAAGACCGCGTACGCGACATCGTCGCCCAAGCTCTTGTCGGGGCGGATGACGGCGAATTGTTCCTCGAGCACAGCCAGTCGGAAGCGCTCGTCTTCGACAACGGCCGGCTGAAGACGGCGAACTTCAACACCGACCTAGGTTTCGGTCTGCGCGCGGTGGCCGGCGAGGCATCGGGCTATGCGCACTCGAGCGAACTCAGCGAATCCTCGCTTTTGCGCGCGGCCGATGCAGTGTCGGCGGTCAAAGGCGGCCATAGCGGCGTTCTGGCCGAATCCCCGCCGCGCACCAACCGCCATCTCTACGGAGATGAGAACCCGATCGAGGCGCCGTCCTTCGAGGCCAAGGCCAAACTACTGCAGGAGATCGACGCCTGGGTGCGGGCGCAGGACCCGCGCGTGCGTCAGGTGACCGCGTCGCTCGCCTCGTCCTGGCAGCACGTGGAGATCGTTCGCGCCGACGGCCAGATCGTCCGCGACATCCGTCCGCTGGTGCGCATGAACGTGGCGGTGGTGGTCGGCGACGGTGACCGCCAGGAAAGCGGCTCCTACGGCATGGGCGGTCGCAAGGGATTTGGCGACTTTCTGGTCGAGGACAGCTGGCGGCAGGCC